>JABSSK010000170.1 GCA_013214265.1 Saprospiraceae bacterium
TAAGCCGTGCAAAGGCTACGCTAAAATATGGTTTTTCGAGTGGTTTCCTGTGGTATTTCAAGCTTTATTGTCACGGTATCATCCGGAAGTACAGGTTCGATCAGTTCTGGCCATTCTATGAAACAGAAATAGCCACTGTACAATATATCTTCAATACCTATATCTAAAGCTTCTTCTAAACGATTGAGCCGGTATAAGTCCAGGTGATAAATTTTGGTGTCACCAACATACTCATTCACCAATCCGTACGTCGGACTATTGATTTCTGAAGCAGGTACGCCTAATAGCGAGCATACGGTTCTAATGAGGGTGGTTTTACCGGCCCCGAGGTCACCTGAAAGGGTGAAAACCCTACTTTGGCCAGCACGTTCGAGAAGGGTCCGTGCGACCTGGGGAAGATCCTTTTCACTAATGATTTTGTTGAACGATGATTCCAAATTATAATACAGTTTTATTTTTATTTATAAATCATTGATTTTCAAATTATTATTTGTTTTTTTTGGATTGAACAGACCTGGGGTTTGAAATGTTTTATTTTTGGTTGCAGACACTCATTTTTCCATGCAATTATGCGTGTGTCAAAGATAAAATAAGCTATTAAAATAGGTCGTTTTTACGTACCTTTGAAGAATGGATATGTCAAAAGGAGAAAATAAACAAAAGCCCGGAAATCAGGACTATAGTGCGTCAAATATTACCGCACTGGAAGGGTTGGAAGCCGTGCGTAAGCGTCCGGGTATGTATATTGGCAGCACCGATATAAAAGGTCTGCATCACTTGGTTTGGGAGGTTATTGATAACTCGATCGACGAGCATCTTGCGGGGCATTGTTCCCGTATTGATACCGTTATACATCCGGATAATGCGCTTTCCGTACGTGATGATGGTCGAGGTATTCCTACGGGTATGCATGAGAAGCTACAAAAGTCAGCTCTCGAAGTGGTGATGACGGTTTTGCATGCCGGAGGTAAATTTGATAAAGATACGTACAAGGTGTCCGGTGGTCTGCATGGGGTTGGGGTATCTTGTGTTAATGCATTATCTGAGGATCTCACCGCAACTGTATGGCGTGATGGGCGCATTGCAGAGCAAAAGTACCAGAAAGGTAAGCCAGTAGCTGATGTTGCCTTCATTGGTGAAACGGAAGAAACGGGTACTGCTATCTGGTTCAAGCCAGATCAGACGATCTTCGAAACCACGGAATACAAATGGGATATACTGGCAGGTCGCCTACGAGAGCTTTCTTACCTCAATAAAGGGTTGGTTCTAACTCTCACCGATGAGCGAAATATCGAAGGCGGTAAACCGCGGCAGGAAACCTTTTATTCTGAAGGTGGACTGAGAGAATTTGTTATTAAACTCGACGAGTCCAAGCAGTCTCTTATTGAAAAGCCCATACATGTTACCGGCAAATCTGATAATGTTGAGGTCGAAGTGGCCATGCAATACAATACTTCTTATCAGGAAACGATTTATTCCTATGTCAATAATATCAATACTCGGGAAGGTGGTACGCACGTAAGGGGTTTCCGAATGGCGGTGAATCGCCTGTTTAAATCATACGGTGAGGAGAACGGCTTTTTTAACAAACTAAAGTTCAAAATCTCCGGTGAAGATTTTCGGGAAGGACTCACTGCCGTAGTTTCCGTGAAAGTACCTGAGCCTCAATTCAAAGGGCAGACCAAAGGGGAGCTAGGTAATTCTGAAGTAACTTCTATTGTTTCTCAGTGCGTAGGAGAAGTGCTCAAGCACTATCTGGAAGAACACCCCCGAGATGCCAAGCGCATTATTGATAAAGTGATTTTAGCGGCAACAGCACGGCATGCGGCTCGGAAAGCTCGGGAAATGGTGCAAAGAAAAAATGCACTTTCCGGTAGTGGGTTGCCCGGTAAGCTCAGTGACTGCTCTTCTCGCGATCCAGGTATTAGTGAGTTGTATCTGGTCGAGGGGGACTCGGCGGGTGGAACAGCCAAGCAAGGTCGTGATCGTAAGTTTCAGGCTATCCTACCGTTACGGGGTAAAATCCTGAATGTGGAGAAAGCAATGGAACACAAGATTTACGAAAACGAAGAAATCAAAAACATCTTTACCGCACTAGGGGTAAATATCGTGGAAAATGAAGACGGTGAGCGAGTACTTAACCTAGAGAAACTAAGGTACCACAAAACGATTATTATGTGTGATGCCGATGTTGATGGAAGCCATATTGTAACCCTTATACTTACTTTTTTCTTCCGGTACATGAAGCCCTTAATTGAGCGCGGGTATATTTATATAGCTACGCCTCCGCTATATTTGGTGAAAAAGGGTAAGTCGGAACGCTATTGCTGGAATGATGAAGAAAGAAAAGCAGCGATTCAGGAATTAACCGGTAAGTCAGGCAGCGAAAGTGGGGTCAAGATACAGCGCTACAAAGGTCTTGGCGAGATGAATGCTGGCCAATTGTGGGATACAACCATGAACCCAGAAAATAGAATTTTACGCCAGGTTTCTATCGTGGATGCTATGGAAGCGGATAGTGTATTTTCTATGCTCATGGGTGACGAAGTCCCTCCGCGCAGAGCGTTTATTGAAGCCAATGCGAAGTACGCGAATGTGGATGTATAACATGCTGGATAGAAATCGACCAATTATTTGTAGGGATTTTATTTGAAGAAATTAAAGAAGACCCTGTTTGGTCAATCACTTTGTGTATGTACGCAATAACTATAGATTAGATCGGTAGTGCGGTTAGTCATGATCACTTACCTTGGTTAGCATATTAGTTTGCGCAGTTATCCCGCGCAAGTTGCTTCCAGTTTTTTTCCAAAGTGTCTACCAACATTTCAATTTGGGAGTTTGAATGACCGGCCGTAACTGACAGCCTCAGCATAGCCTGATTTTCTGGAACAGCCGGAGCGACGACAGGGTTGACAAAGAAGCCATCCTTGAATAGGGATTTAGTCAATGTAAATACCTGCTCACTATTGCCAACTTTTAGTGGAATGATTGGTGTTATAAGCTTGGTGTCAAGACCTGAAACGCCCATTTCCTGAAGCAATTGTCTGAGGTAGAGACTATTGGATTGTAGCTGCTGTTGGAAGGTATCATCAGACTTAATGATTCGAAGAGCGGCCAGGGCTGCCGCCACATTGGCTGGAGACATACTAACACTAAACATAATGGATCTGGCAGCGTGCTTTAAATACTCTATGGCAATGCTATTGCCTGCAATAAAACCTCCCTGAGAAGCCAAACTTTTACTAAATGTTCCTCCAATTAAATCTACGGAATCCGTTAAGCCAAAATGGGAAGCCGTACCCGCTCCATTTTCACCAATGACCCCAACAGCGTGCGCACAGTCCAGCATGATATGGCAATCATAATCAGCGGCAAGCTTCGTGAGTACCGGTAAATCGACAATATCACCCTCCATACTAAAGATACCATCAGATACAATCAGCCTTTCACCTTCGCTTTGAGATTGCATGATCTTCCTTTTTAGGTCTACATGATCATTGTGTTTATATTTATAGACTTTAGCGAGGGAAAGAGCACACCCTTCGTAAATGGAAGCATGATTTAACCGATCCGTAAAGATGGAGTCCCTCCGTGAGGTGATGCTAGGAATGACACTAGAGTTTACATTAAATCCAGTGCCAAAAGTGACTACAGCTTCCTTACCCAAAAATGAAGCCAACTCAGCCTCTAATTCTTCATGTATCTTAAGGGTACCATTTAGAAAACGAGAACCGCCGGTACTGCTTCCATACTTCTTAATGGCCTTGATGGTCGCTTCTATTACTTTGGGGTGCTTTTCAAGCCCCAAATAGGAGTTAGAGCCAAACATCAAGATTTTCCTGCCATCTATTATGATGTTGGAGGTATCCTGGAAATGCTCAATCGCCTTGAAATAAGGATATTGCCCCATTTTTTTTAAGAAATGTGCACGTTGAGATTGAATCTTTTGTTGGAGATAATTCATTTTTTTAATGGATCTTGCAATTAGTTGGAAAGAATGGACCCTAATTCTTTTTTGAAAAGCTAGTGGTTTCCTGATCTGATATAGACTAATATTATCTTTTTTACGATCATAAAGTGGGTCGAATTTGGTATAAAATATAGCTTATGGTATGCTCAAGACATTTTTGTCCTATATCTCACTGCCGCCAGCATAAATTCCTAGATGCCATGTTTGGGAAACTGTATTACTGAAGACATTATATCCATTTTGTTCGCTTTGGACTGATTTTAGAATTCGTTCATCATTTTTCTCCATATGGACCATGATCCCTCTTTCTACCACAAGACTACACAGCAAATAAGATAACCTATGAAAGCATCTAATTTTATCCCCTTTGAAGAGGGATCTATGTAATGGTCACGAAAGTGGTTCATCCCCCTTTTATAGTCTGAGTTGCCGCCTGTCTCTTGTATAAATCTGTGAATTGGGAGGGTAGCTACCCTAAGAGATAACTAGCGCTCCCATAAAAGGTATTGTTATACAGTAAGGAGCGATGATAGCTAAAAGTAAATAAGGGTGTGATATCGCTTTGATATGCCTTTTTTAAAATTCAGACAGAGCATCTAGTGCTTCGACCATGGTTATACTTATGTTGGAGGTGAGTTGGATCATCTTTTGCCGAAAGGCGGGATAAGGTAATGGCCTTGAAAATAAGACCCTCTGCTCCAGCATGGATTGATCGGAAGCTTGCAAATATCTCGCTAGTAAGCGCCGTATTTTCTTACGGAGATTCGCGTCTTCGGTACGTTTCCATTGAATAATTAGTTCAGGAAGGTAATGCTCCGGGTTTGACAGGCCGCTAATAATGTGCAAGCCGATTTGTTGATTAATGGGGGAAGCTGACCATAATAAGTGCCTTAAACTGCTCCGGTCTTCTGAGGTAAGCTGATGGTTTTCTGAAGTATATCGTTCTGACCTTAAAAATTGGAAAAAGGTGGATGACGTCATTACTTCCTTTGGCGGGTTAGCTGGTAATAGGTCAAATGGGAGGCTGCCAAAGATCCATACACCACTTTCTTTCACGGGTATTTGCAAAGCTGTCAATTCGCCCTCTATTTGGGTAATAGATACAGGTTGCTTGCCGAAAAAATATACGCCCTTGGTCTGGAGCAAACGCACATCAGGTGGAACCCCAAATCGGTCAACAACCAGTTCTAAACAAGGGTAACCTAATCTGGTATAATGAGAGCGAAGGATTTTGCGTAAAGTCAGCCAGTTTGTAGGGAGGTCAGTCTGATTATTAGAAAGTGAGAAGGCCCATAAGGATTGTCGCTCTTGTAAATCAAGCGTAGCAGTTCTGGAGTACGTCATCAGTTCCAGAAAATGATCTCGGGCGGTGGTATTTGCTATGCCTCGTATCTTTCTTAAGTTGGGCGCTTCGAGTAGTTGTTCTGGTATGGGATGCTGTGCGAAAGGAGTTTGATATACAGATAGTTCCTCAAGGGCTTGGAAATCTTGATTTTTTATGGGTTTAAAACCTTCAAAACTACTGTACGAAAGATCAATTTCTTTGAGGTTCTCGGACCCTTTGAAGGTTAGATACCTTAATTCCGGATTGTGCCGTAAGGAGAGGGTACGCAAGCTTTTGGGTAGAACGGGCAGTTTGCGAATAGCACATCGGTTCAACGACAGGTGCCTTAGATATATAGCAGAGGTGGGTTGGTGCCAATGTTGAATTGGGTTTTGACTCAGATCAATGGATGCTAAACGGTTGTTTTGGGTGAGCTTATCAGGCATGGTAGTGATGCCGTTGGCAGTTGCTGACAATGTCGATAGCCATGGTAATGGAGGAAGCTGAATCTGTTGAATCAGGTTATGATTAATAGCTAAAGTACGTAAGTAGAGCGCGGTTTTTAGCGACTTGGGAACAGTCTTCAGTTGGTTTTTGCTGAGATCGAGTTGCTCTAACCTAGGAGGCCACCGTTTGGGGGTTGCTCTGTCTGTTATTTGATTTTTAGCGAGGTATAGTACGCGCAGGTTTTGATAGGTATGAACATTTTGAGGGACTTGCTTTTGTCTAGTCTGTTCCAAATGTAGTGTTTGGAGGGAAGTTTTTGAAGACGGTAAATCCGGAAATAGGCCTAGAGGATTATACTGAAAGAATAGCTCTTGCAGGCCTGCTTTTTCAAATACGTTAGGTGGAATCGAGGCTATAGCGTTATGGCTTAGGTTAAGATGTAAGAGGGTGGATGGAATAGGTGTTTGTGTTTTCCACTTTCGGATTTGATTATGGCTCAGGTTCAGCCAAGACAAGGAGGGCAGTTTGAATACTGCTGCTGGTACGATGGTGAGTTGATTGGTTTTAAGGTTTACCGTTTGTAAGTCAGATAATTCAGCAATCCATGGCGGAAGGTCAACTATTTGATTTTGTTGGAGGTCCAATTCACGCAAGTAGATACAGGAGCGTATTTCTGACGGCAGAGTGCGTAGGGATTGGTTGGTGAGAACGATCCTGCGGATTGCTAGTGGATGAGCCTTGATGGTATGGAGGTCGTAGGCAATCATACTTCATCAGAATCCGTGATTTTGATACCCATGTTTTTCATGAGCAGGGTAGCGTTGAAACTTTGACTAACGCCAGGGTGGATCTTATAATCGAAAAACAACTGATCATTTTCGATGCGAACCTCCATGCATAAATTTTCAATTGCGCCATTGTATTGGCTTTCGAGGCTGCCCAATTCTAGGTCGTGGGTAGCAATCAAACCACCTCCGCCTTGTTTGATAAGTTGACGAATCAAAGCTTTCGATCCGGTATGGCGATCATTTGAGTTGGTACCTTTTAATATTTCATCTAGCAGAAAAAATATATGATCCTGGTGTTCAACAGCCTCGATAATAAACTTTAGTCGTTTTAATTCTGCATAGAAAGAGGAGGTGCTTTCGTGCAAGGCATCTTGCGTGCGCATGCTGGTATACACCTGAAGCGGAGGTAATCGAAAAGCACTTGCGCATACTACTGATCCGGAACGTGCCAGTACAATATTAAGGCCAACGGTTCTAAGGTAGGTGCTTTTTCCTGCCATATTCGATCCGGTAATTAATTTGATGTGACCGGTAGTTGGCATATTGAGGTCATTGGTAATACGCTTATCATTGGCTAACAAGGGGTGGCCAATATTCTTTCCGTGTAAGTGGGCTTCCTGATGGAAGGTGGGAAAAACCCAACTGGGATTATTATAGGCTGTTGTTGCTAAACTAATTAGCGCTTCTATTTCTGCTAACTGATCAAACCAAACGGGTAATTTTTCTTTATTTGTTTTTTTCCATTTTTCGAGTCGGTATACCCAATGCAAATCCCAGAGTCCGAACAAATTAAAGATGATAGCAAATGCATTATATCGTACGTTTAGTTGGCTAATCAGATAGCTCAACCGCCGGATGGCTTTACCAGCGTCTTGGTTCAGGTTTTGTTGGGCGGTGATTAAAATTTGGGCGTCTTTTGGATGCATATTACGCAGGTGGCTTACCAAAAAAGCATAGCGTGATAAGGCAGCCTCTGCGTGACTGGTTTTCTGATGCGTTTGATTTATTCTATCCAAAAACCTGCGCAATAACATTGCATTAGGGATAAGAAACAGAATGATGATGTACCAGGGAAGAATAGGAAAATAATAAAAAACAGCCGCTATGGTCAGTAGTGGTAAAATAAGTAAAGCCGGGGGTAGCCAGCGTAAGGGTAATAAATAGTATGGCCTTTGAAGCCATTGTTGTAATAAAGACAAGTGTTCTTGCTTGTCTTCGGTTCCCATACCTAGAGCCTGCCATTTCTGGCGCCAATCCAGCTGAGTGGCTTATTTTGCAATGGCATTTTGACGTAACAGAATGGTGGATACGTCAGCCGGTACCAGCAACCACTTGGCTAGTCTTTTTTGACCCAGATAGGTGGAGGCCCGATTGGTAAACTGAAAAAACGAGTACGGACCAAAGAGGTCAAGGTCCAGTGCATTGGGATGGTTAGTATCCAGAAAGGCTTGTCCGTCATTGAATGATGAATAGGAATGTTGCAATACGCCATTTTCTTGTTTGTTGATCTGAGCTAAATACAGATTATGGCTTTCTTGTTTTTTAAATGCCTGATGCCATTTTACGAACCGAATGAAAAGAATAACGAATGCGAGTCCTCCTCCCAGTCCAAGGCTCCAATGAAAATCAAAACACAATACAGTACCACCAATGCTGATTAGGAATAGCAAGAGGCGTACCCAACTAAATTGCCGGTATTTTCGCGCAGCTTCCGAGGCATTTTGAATAAAAGTGTCATGGCGGTCCAGGTATTGCTGAGATAAATTTGGATGTGTGTTCATATATACGCTTTTCGCTTCCTTCATATCGTTATGTACAGGTCCTTCACTTTTAGCTTCACTTTTAAAGTATTGGTGTTGTGTACGTTATAGCTGTAAATAATGGGTTGAGGTGAAAATTCGCCAGTTGTGTCTGCGAATTTTCGCTGCAAAATACTACTTTTAGAGGATGAGTGTAAAACAGCTAAATAACAAAATTCTTTTCGGTTTAAAAGTAAAGCAATTAAGGCGTGCCCAAAAGCTTTCTTTTGCTGATTTGTCAAAATCATCCGGATTATCGATTTCTTATTTAAACGAAATAGAAAAAGGTAAGAAGTATCCTAAGCAAGATAAGATCGATGCAGTAGCTAAAGCCTTGGGTGTTTCAGCTGTGGATTTGACTTCACGGGATTTTGACGAACGTATGAGTCCCGTTGTTGATTTATTACACTCCAACTTTTTAAATGAATTGCCTCTTGATCTGTTTGGTATAGAACTCAATAAAGTAGTTGAGATCATTGCCAGTGCTCCGGCTCGTGTTGGGGCTTTTATTTCTACTCTGCTGGAATTATCTCGAAATTATGCTTTGCGAGAAGAGAACTTTTATTTCAGTGCTTTGCGCTCTTATTTGGAATTACACAATAATTATTTTCAAGAAATTGAAGATGCCGTACGTTCATTTGAGACGCAGTATAAAGTACCTAAAGAACGCCCACTTGCATCGGCTTGGCTAGAAACACTTTTGATTGATAAGTTTCGATACACCATCGAATCGGACAAGCTGAGTGATTATGCTGAGCTTAAGGGGCTTCGCTCTGTTTTTTTACCAAAATCAAAGCGGCTACTGCTCAACGAATCATTGAATGACCTGCAGCGGTCATTTCAGTTTGGGAAAGAGTTGGGATTTCAATTTATGGATCTGAAAGAAAGGGCCTATACCTCTTCTTTACTTAGAAGTCGGGTGTTTGAGGAAGTTCTGAATCATTCCAAGTCCATATACTTCTCCGTAGCGCTACATGTTCCATTGCAATCTATTACAGAGGATGTGAAGCGTATTTTTGCTTATCCTACTTGGGATGGGGACGCTTGGCTTGGTCTACTCAAGAAATATGTGATTACTCCTGAAATGTTGTATCACCGACTAACCAATATATTGCCTCAGTTCTTTGGAATTAAAAAGCTATTTTTCTTCCGTTTTTCTAACCATGTTCCTACGGGACTGTTCGAGATTGATAAAGAGTTACACCTGAACCACAATCACAAACCTCATAGTAATAGCTTGAACGAGCATTACTGCCGACGTTGGGTGTCGATTGCCTTACTAGAGGATCTCAGGAAG
>JABSSK010000171.1 GCA_013214265.1 Saprospiraceae bacterium
GTCCTGCGTTGCGATTCCTACGGGACAAGTATTCAAATGGCACTTCCGCATCATGATACACCCTTCTACAACCAAAGCTGCTGTTGCTACCCCCCATTCTTCGGCTCCTAGCAGTGTTGCGATTGCCAGATCCCGACCTGTACGGATCTGACCATCGGTTTGCAGCCGCACCCGATCACGTAATTTATTTTTCACCAGCGTTTGATGGGTTTCAGCCAAACCTAATTCCCATGGTAAACCAGCATGACGAATCGACGTTAAGGGTGATGCGCCCGTACCCCCATCATGACCAGAAATGAGAATCGCATCCGCATGTGCTTTAGCTACGCCAGAAGCAATGATTCCCACACCTGCTTTTGAAACTAGTTTTACATTAATTCGTGCAGCACGATTAGCATTTTTAAGATCAAAAATCAATTGAGCCAGATCTTCAATCGAATAAATATCATGATGTGGAGGAGGCGAAATAAGGGATACACCGGGAGTAGCGTGCCGAACCCGACCAATCCATTGATCAACTTTATGCCCTGGGAGTTGCCCGCCCTCTCCAGGTTTAGCGCCCTGGGCCATTTTGATTTGTAATTCATCCGCTTTGGACAGGTAGTTGATTGTTACCCCAAAACGCCCTGAAGCTACTTGCTTAGTGGCGGAGCGTTCCGAATCCCCATTAGGTTTAGGTTTAAAACGAATTTCATCCTCTCCACCTTCACCGCTATTACTTTTTCCACCAATACGATTCATCGCTATCGCCAGCGTAGCGTGGGCTTCATGAGAAATAGACCCAAATGACATAGCTCCGGTAGCAAATCGTTTCATGATCTGGTTTGCCGATTCGACCTCTTCCAAGGGAATTGGTTCTCCTTTACGGAATGTAAGCAGGCCCCGAAGCGTCATGGCTTGTTTGGTTTGCTGATCGATCACCTCCGCATATTTACGATAGGTATCCCAGCAATTCTTTCGGGTAGCTACTTGCAAGTAATGGATACTCTTGGGGTTAAAAAGATGAGCTTCACCCTTTCTCTTGTATTGGAAAACACCACCAATATCCAGTTTAGGTTCCGTTCCGGATTGGTCTGGAAAAGCAATATGATGGCGAATCATAACTTCACGGGCTATGCCGTCGAAACCAATACCTTGAATGCGGGATATGGTACCTGTAAAGCAATGTTCAATAACTTTATCATTGATACCTAGTGCTTCGAATATTTGTGCACCCTGATATGATTGTAAAGTAGAAATACCAATTTTTGACATGATTTTCAGCAAACCTTTACCAACAGCTTTCTGATAAATCGATAGTGCTGGTTCCAACGCTTGGACGGTTGGCAGGTGACCTGAATCGAACAAATCAGCCAGCGTAGCATAAGCCATGTAAGGGTTTATAGCCGTAGCACCGTACCCCAATAAGGTAGCAAAATGATGGGTTTCCCAAACGTCCCCAGCTTCAACTACAATAGAGGTTTTACTTCTCAGCCCTTCACGTATTAGGTGGTGATGTACGGCTCCTGCTGCCAATAAAGAAGGAATAGGCGCATGAAAAGCATCAACATTACGATCGGATAGAACTAAAATGTTGTTATGGTTACGCGCCAAATCCTCAGCTACCGCGCATATTCTGTCGATAGCTGCTTTCAGTCGACCCTGCTGGTTGTCCGCTCGGAACACCATGTCAATCAATCCCGTTTTAAAGCCAGACTGCTGATTATACTTAATCTTGTTCATATCCGTATTAGACAATACCGGACTATCAAGATGAATAATTCTGGCCCGTTCGGGTTTCAGATCAAGAATATTCTGTTGATCACCCAAAAAGGTGAAGAGTGACATCACGGATCGCTCCCGAATCGGATCAATCGGTGGGTTAGTTACCTGAGCAAAAAGTTGCTTGAAGTAATTCGCTAAATGCTGCGAATGGTGGGATAAAGCAGCTAAAGGCGTATCTGCACCCATCGAACCAATGGGGTCCTTTTGGCTCGAAATCATGGGTTGAAGCAAAAACTTCAAGTCCTCACGTGAAAACCCAAATAGAACCTGATTTTGAATCAGTTGTTTCTTATGCTGGGCTATCGTATCCGGATCGGTTTCTGTAATATCATTCAGGGTGATACGATTCGTATTTAGCCAATCGCGGTAAGGTAACCTAGAACAAATCGTATTTTTCAACTCTTCATCCCCAATTACACGATGCTCGTCCAAATCCGCGATCAAGATACGCCCTGGCTGCAAACGCCCTTTGAGCAGAACTTGAGACTGTTCGACCGGCAAAGCTCCTGCTTCCGACGCTACAATTAGCGTATTATCTTTCATCAGACAGTATCGGGACGGGCGCAGGCCATTTCTATCTAGTGTTGCCCCAACCAAAATACCATCCGTAAAGCAAATACTTGCCGGACCATCCCAGGCTTCTGTGACGGTGCGGTGGTATTCATAAAAAGCTCTTTTATGGTCCGACATAGACTCATCATGCTCCCAGGCTTCAGGAATCATCATCATTAAGGCATGAGGCAAACTATAACCACTTAATACTAAAAACTCAAGTACATTATCAAAGTTACCCGAATCGGATAATGACTCCCCGCAAATAGGATACAACTTATCTAATTCATCTTTCGTGAATACTTCTGAAGCTAACTGACGTTCTTTGGAACGCCACCAATTCAGGTTACCCGCTATGGTATTGATTTCACCATTGTGGGCAATATACCGGAAAGGTTGTGCTAATTTCCATTTAGGAACCGTATTCGTGGAAAACCTAGAATGAACTAATGCAATAGCAGAAGTACATAGCTCATCGTGTAAATCCGGATAATACGGACGTACCTGATAGGTGGTCAACTGACCTTTGTAAACAACCGTTTTGTAGGAAAAGGAACAGATATAAAACTGATCGCGGGACTGTGGAAAGGTTTTTTGAATGTTATGCGTTGAAAACTTCCGCAGGACGTATAGCTTTCTTTCTAAATCTTTTGGGTTCAGTTCCGCTTTTGGTGCAACAAATACCTGTTCGATGCGTGGCTCAACTGTGATAGCCGTATCACCTAATGATTCGTGGTCAGTTGGTACTTTTCGGTAACCCAACACATGAAAACCACATTCATCAATATAATCATCAAATAAAACCCTACACTGGTTGCGCAAGGACCGGTCAGCAGGAAAAAAAACCATACCCACGCCATATTTTCCGAAAGGGGGCAGGGTAAACCCCAACTCTCGGCACTTTTTTTCAAAAAAGTGGTGCGGTGTTTGAATTAAAATACCGGCACCATCACCCGTATTTGGTTCACATCCACAAGCGCCTCGGTGCTCCATATTCATGAGCATCTGTAGGGCATCCTCAATGATCTTATGCGATTTAAGGCCATTCAGGTTAGCTATCAACCCTGTTCCACATGCGTCTTTTTCTAAAGACTCGCAATACAAGCTTTTTGGTTTTGTCCCCATAAAAATGTTTTTAAGATCTCGCTCGACGAGATCCCGCTTAGTATATCGATTGGTTAGCATGAAAAACAGCGCAAAAGGTTTCTAAACAGATTGGGTGCACCATCAATTATGCTAGTACTTAGTTGGTATGGTCTCTGGTTGGTTAATCCAGACTGTTGATTGGTTGGGCAAAACGAATCCAAACGTGGTTTTGCGATTTCATTATACCATAAATTAAAATATGGCTAATTCCACTTTTTCCCAATCTAATAAACGTATTTTTACAGTTTATTGTTTTTTCATTTTATAAAAAACTACGACATACAAATGATTGCATCAGGTACCTCAGAAAAATACCACTCAGACAAGCACTTCATAAAACCAATAAAGGTTTGCCCTAATAGTTTAAGGCAAACCTTTATTCTTTTATCCTTTCAAATACCAAAGGAAAATCTATATCAGAAAACTATTTCTTTTTTCTATGTGGCAAAAAAGTATAGTCTTCTACGAAAACAAACTAATATGAAAGCGTAATGTCCATGTAATTTTCACCTTGTAAGCCGTTTGCCTCAACCCGGATAAGTGGTTCATCACCTTTCCAATCAATACGAATTAGACCATAAGACAGTTTGGCGATTAAATCACTCTGTCGGAACGCATTGGCCTCCGTACCGCCTAAACTCCAGGTATGCGTCATACCACTGCTTGTTAAATCGTAAACTGGTTTTTCCCACCCATCGATACGGATCATGGAAAGTTCGCTAATGTGCCGGTCACCACTCAACAATAAAGGGCGTGCGGGTTTGGTATCTGCAATGAGATCAAAAAGGCGCTGACGTTCTTGTGGGAAATTAGCCCATTTTTCAAACCGGTGTTCAGCGGAAATCACCTGAATACTGCTTGCTATAATATGCACTTGCGCATCAGAGTTCCGCAATTCCCGCTCCAACCAAAACCACTGATCCTCCCCAAGGATAGTGCCCGTTTCATTTGGTAAATACCGCCGATTGGGTCCGGTGGTACGCTCCAGTGCATCGCGAAAATAACGGGTATCCAATAACAATATTTTCACCTTTTGGCCTTCACGTCCAAAGGTATACGATTGATATATGCCAGGACGCTGCCGCACTTTAGCATCCTTATCAACATCTAAAAAGTCCATCATCAAACTAGCTGATGTATCTCTTTTCGGATATTCCTTACCTCCATCATTCACACCATAATCATGATCATCCCAGATACCCAATACTGGTACTTGCTCCCGAAAGGAACAATATGCATTGCTAAACTTTTGTTTTTGATATTTATCAATCATTACCTGCATATCCTCCGAATCCCCGTAGATATTATCGCCTAACCATATCCATAACTGTGGTTCCTTTTTCAGAATAAACGGCCACATTTCTTGCGGCAGATCCTGTCGATTACAGGAACCAATAGCTATCGTAGTCAGGGTACTGTCGAGGGGTAAGTCCTGCCCAACATATAATGATTGGACCTGATCCGGTTGGGTTTGGTCCGTAAGCTGGGTACCATCCTCTTCTTTCTGTGTTTGACATCCTGCTACAAACAAAATGAACCCTACAATTACAATTCGATGCATGATTACTTTAATTTTTTGCCCAAAAATAACCGAATTGATAACCCTGCATATTACGTATACATTAATTTTATATCCACGGCGAAGTATCTTACTAATTACATGCTTTTGATTACGGCATTCGAGTTCCATCTTGTGGATATACCAAACCCAATTGTTGTCGTATTGCATCTAATACATTTATCAGGTCACGACTAAATGACCAATTCAGTTGATCACTTTCTAACTTTCCGTTCCGCAAACACGCCATCACTTCTGCAGCCTCATAAGCATACCCATTGGTTGTTTCAGGGAAATAACGAGTAACAGGCCTTTCCCCTTTATTCACTATGGTAACTTGCCCTGGCGGTTGGTGCCAGCGGGTGTGAATTTGAATATACCCTTGCGAACCATAGATAAAAGCTTCACTTCGAGTAAGATTACGCAAAGAAGCATGCAAATGAGCCATTCGCCCTCCGTGGTAAGAAAATAAGATTCCATCTTCTTCATCAACACCGGTAGCACCCAATATGGCATTCGCAAGTATATGATCGGGTTTTCCAAAAAGTAGTAAGGTTAGAAATACTGGATAAATGCCAATATCGAGCAGTGCTCCTCCTCCCATATATGGATTAAATAGGCGCCCTGTTGGATCATAATTGGCAGAAAAGCCAAAATCAGCTTTTATGCTATGGACCTCACCAATCCGATTGTTGGCAATCTGCTCCAGGATATAAGCTGTCTGGGGTAAAAAGCGAGTCCAGATCGCTTCCATCAAAAAAACTTGATTTGCTTGTGCTTCCCGAAGCATCCTATCTACTTGATAACTATTTATGGCCAATGGTTTTTCGCACAACACACCTTTTCCCTGGCGCAAACACATTATAGTGTGGTCGGCATGTCCATGATGAGGGGTAGCAATGTATATGACATCAATTTCATCAAAGCGGGCTATATCCGCATATTCCCCAAAAGCATACGGAATCGAATATTGCGCGGCAAAGTTTTTTGCTCGATCGAGAGAACGAGATCCTACAGCTACCAATTCCGCATCATCCAGTGTCAGTAAATCCTGCGCCATTTTATGAGCAATTTTACCCGGTCCGATAATCCCCCACCTTATTTTTTCCATAGCTGTGTCATGTACATTAGTAAAATAGGCCTATCGAAATAAAGCCTTCCTGTATTATCGAAAATCTTTCTTTCTTTACGATGTAATTAGCCAACAAAATCTGGAATACAACGCAAATGACCAATATTGATGATATAGCCATACAATTTAATCCTGAGACGCTAGTTTTCCTTAATATATGTTTGGCATTTTTAATGTTTGGCGTAGCGCTAGATTTGCGCCTTGACCAGTTTCGTAGTTTGCTTCGGCAACCCAAAAAACCCATATTAGGTCTGACCTCTCAGTGGGTTTTGCTTCCATTTCTTACGATTGCCTTGATTTTATTATTTCGGCCACCCGCTAGTCTGGCACTCGGTATGATATTGGTGGCATGCTGCCCTGGGGGAAATGTGTCCAATTATGCCGTTCATTTAGCCGGTGCGAATACGCCTTTATCCGTAATTATGACAACGGTATCAACATTGGGAGCCGCCATTATTACACCCCTTTATTTTAGCAGCCTAAGTACTTGGTTGCCCGATACCAGAGATTTAGCTCAAGAAATCTATGTTCCCCTGCCTGACATGATGTCGACGATCTTTACTTTAATCATCCTCCCGCTTGTAATAGGTATGCTGTTTCGAGCATATTTACCAAAATTTACAAATCGGATCAATAAATCTGTAAAAGGTTTGAGTATGGCTATTTTTATTGGCTTTGTAGTTGTCGCTATTGCCAGCAACTGGAATAACTTAGTCAATTATTTAAACCTAGTATTTTTACTCGTCTTAGTACATAATTCATTGGCATTGCTTACGGGTTATGGATTCGGAAGATTAACCGGTTTGGATGAAGCGGATGCCAGGACGTTAAGTATTGAAACTGGCATTCAGAACTCTGGCTTAGCACTATTGCTCATTTTCAATTTTTTTGATGGAAGGGGCGGTATGGCTATTATCGCAGCTTGGTGGGGAACCTGGCACCTTATATCAGCCTTCTCTCTTGCGATGTACTGGCGAAAAAATAAAAAAGGACTTCTTGCCTAATGATAAAGTCATGCTTGCATCATAATTTTAAACTATTGGCCGACAAATAGTTGATTTTTGGAACCTTAACTACACTCTATTATTTAATGTTTGTATATTATGTAAACACACAGGTATTGCAGTATTTAACTCATTAGACGACTAGGGCCTATGAATAGGTATTTTACACTCTTAGTATTAACTTTTCTTTGGTGTCAACTCTTTAGTCAATCGGGACTCAACTCTAATTCTAAAGGTTATATTGTCACACTTAGTGGTGATCATTTAACTGGCAGAATAGGTAATGTCATTGAGGCAGACCGAACCAGTTTTGTTTTATTTATTAATGATTTCGGCACACCATATATGATACGGGCTGAGTTGATACAGGGGTTTGCTTTTAATCAAGATAAGCAGATGCTGGAATATGAAACCCAGTTTGATTCGTACCGCTGGATGTTCATGAAAGTGCTCGTGAAAGGCGAAGGTATCAGTCTTTTCCGGTCACCCCCTTCTGGGTTTCTGGATCCATCCAGAGGCGCTATTGTTGCTAACCAAAGGAACTATGTACCTTCCCGATTTTACATTTCCAAAGGAAACCGCCAGCCTATCCCAATTAAGAAATGGGGTTTCAAAAGAAATATGCGAATGATGCTTCAAGACAGGGCACCAGATTTAGCTACACAAATCGGTGAAAAAGGGTTTAAGTACCGTGACCTAGAAGCCATTATCAAAAAATATAACAAAGAGTTTTCCCTAACCCGATACAGCTTATAGGGACAACCAAGAGGTGCTACGGATTAACCATAGCACCTCTTTATTCTTTTACTGCTGTTTGAGTATTCGTCCTTCCCAAGGACGAAGGGCAGCTCGAGATGCCATTTTATCCTTGTAGTTTGATTTTAGGACAGTCCAGTTTCCCATTGTGGGCCATGGCGCATCGTTCTGGGTTTGGCCAGAAAAATTAAACACAACAAAAATCGTTTCTTGTTCATCTTTGCGGTAAAAAGCAAAGAAAGTTGGATCATCAATGGCCACAGGCTCAAAGGTACCATACACTAAAACAGGCCACTGTTTTCTGAAGGCTAGCAAATCACGATAAAAATGTAAAACAGATTCAGGATTTTGCTCTGCTTGTGCAACATTAATACTTGTAAAATTGGGGTTTACTTTTATCCATGGTGTTCCAGTGCTAAAACCAGCCTCAGGTGCATTGCTCCACTGAATAGGTGTACGTACGTTATCGCGAGCCTGAATATGAACCATTGCCAGTTTTTCGTCTAAGTCGTCACCTTGCGCTTTCCATATGGCTACATTATTGCGAATTTCTACATCACGATAGTCTTCAAAAGAAGGAAACGCAACATTGGTCATTCCGATTTCTGTACCCTGATATATACAAGGTGTACCACGTAAAGAAAGCAATAACATGCCTAGCATTTTTGCTGATTCCTCACGATAATTTGTATCATCTCCAAAACGAGAAACCAACCTCGGAAAATCATGATTATCCAAATAAATATTTAGCCACCCATCGTGACCAATGGCTTTGTCCCAATCAATAAATACTTTTTTAAACGTAGGAAGATCGATATCGATGACATCAAATTTTCCACCTGGACCGTGATCAATAAACATATGCCCAAAATGAAAGATCATATTTAGTTCATCCCTAGACTTACCCACATAATCATTAGCCATAGTTGGAGGAATACCGACACCTTCGCCCACCGTCATCATATCATAGTGCTGTATTACTTCTCGATGCATTTCCTGCAAGAACGCATGAACCCGCGGACCATTACAATACACCTGCTCAACAACAGTATTGAAATCGGAAAAATCGGCATCGGGCCAGTCTAATCGTTTTGAAATCATTGGTATGACGTCCATTCTAAAACCATCTACGCCTTTATCAAGCCAAAAACGCATAAGCTGATATACTTCCTCACGCACTTTGGGGTTTTCCCAATTCAGATCAGGCTGTTTTCGGGTAAACAGATGTAGGTAATAAGCTTCCGCTAATTCATCATATTGCCAAGCTGACCCCCCAAACATCGATTGCCAGTTATTTGGTGGTTCTGAGTGCCAAATGTAATAATCGCGATATGGATTATCCGGGGATTTCCGCGCCTCCTGAAACCAAAAGTGTTCATCTGAAGTGTGATTCACGACCAAATCCATTACCAATTTCATCCCCCGATCATGTATTCCTGCCAATAACTGATCAAAATTGTCGAGTTTATTTAATGACAAATAATGAACCCCGGAGACTTCCTCGTGTTGTGGTATAACATCAACATTGTTGCCAACAATATGGAATACTCGATCTCCGTTAATTTGATCGTAAACCGGATATTTCGTTGCGTCACCGATTATCATCGCAATGGGTTGTGGTCTTTTGGAAAGTTCACCCATGCGTAACAGAACAGTTGTAAAGAGAATATCCTTCGAAATGGCTCCGAATTCTT
>JABSSK010000172.1 GCA_013214265.1 Saprospiraceae bacterium
AACAGGCCCTTCAAGTGCAGCCGATGGTAGTTTCTATATTTATGTAGAAGCTTCTGTAAACGGAAAAGGTTATCCTATCAAAGTAGCTATTTTAAATTCACCTTGTTTTGATTTAGCAGGTGCTACTGCAGCAACCTTCTCGTTCCAGTACCACATGTTTGGCCCTGACATTGGTGCCTTGCGCTTTCAGGTAAGTGTCAATGAAGGGCTTTCCTGGCAAACCATATGGCAACAACAGAATAATCAAGGCCCAGAGTGGAAAAAAGCGTACGTAGCTTTTTCTGATTATCAAGCCGGAGATGTGTTACAATTTCGATTTTTGGGTACCCGAGGTCGTGGCTCTCAAGGTGACATTGCTATCGATAATATATCTATTTATGGTTTACTATACGAGGGCAGGCCGGCATATCAATATTATGTTGATGCGGATAATGACGGTTATGGCAACCCAAATTCATTTATCTTTTCATGCTCCCCTACACCACCTTTCGGATATGCAGATCGGGCGGAGGACTGCAATGACCAAGATGGCAACATTAACCCGGATGCCCCCGAGATACCTTGTGATAATATCGACAATAACTGCAACGGCATGGATGATGATCCACTCCTGCCACCACCGGTAGCTATTGGTGACACCATTTGTTCGGGAGAATCCGCTTTACTGCGTGCACAGCCAGTGTCCGGAAAATCCATATTCTGGTATACTGCTCCGGATGATATATCCGAAGTTCCCGAATTTGGTGTTCTGTATGCACCTATTCTGCCCCCCAACAATACAGCATTCCCCCAAACATACACTTTCTATGCAGAAGAAACCGACTTCCGATGCTTTTCGGCCACCAAAGCACCCGCCACTGTCGTAGTTAACCCTACCCCCTCCGTTTCCTTTTCGCAAGAAACACAGGTGTGCCCGGGAGAAGCCTTAAATTTAGCGAGCTTAGACATTCAGGATAGCCGTGGCACCGGAGCCCAATTAGCTTTTTTTAGTAGTCCGGACCTCCACGAAGAATCCCGTTTACCAACAGCCGTTGTTGCGCCTTTTTCAGATACGACCTTCTACTTTACGATGACCACAGATCTGGGTTGTCAGGTCAGTGGAGAAATACCTATACAATTTGCGCCTACTCCCCAACTCACCATTGAACCAAGTGCTGATTTCACCCTTTGCGTCGAATCAGAACAAAACATTAATATTACCCCACAGGACGGTAACCCACCCCTTTCCTACACCTGGAGTTCCGGAGAGACCTCTTCGTCCATTTCCATCGTAGCGGGCCGTCAGCCTGGCCAAACCACCCAATACGCGCTCACGGTGACCGATCAGTTTGGATGTACGCAGGATACCCTTATTTCGGTGGAAACTATAAGTAGCATTTCATCCATCGTAAGGTCCATCGATAATGTAACTACCTGTAGTGGTAGTGATGGGGCAATAACCATTACACCTCAAGGTGGCCTTTTACCTTTCACCTATGAATGGCAGGGTACAAATGGAGCGAGTGGCCGTGCTGATGATATTCCTTCCAACACCTACACGATAGAAAACCTCCAACAAGGCGCATACCGCATCACCGTTACGGATAATAGTTCGGATGCCTGTGCTTTCCGACTGAGAACATCTTATGTGAATGGGCCCGATGCGGAAGTACGGGCCGTTGACTCCCAACCCGTAAGTTGTGCTGGTGCAAACAATGGGTTTATCTGTTTGGACGTGATCGGTAACCCCGCTTATCAATGGAGTACAGGCGACACCTCTGCTTGTTTGGATAACGTGCCTGGTGGTTATTATGCAGTTACGATTACAGAAGCGGATTGCTCAACGATCTTGGATAGCTTGTTTATTGCTGAACCGACAGAACTAACCTATGCGATCGAGTCTATCCCCTCCATATGTGCAGATACACCTGACGGAATAATTCATGTTACTGGATTTGGCGGTACCCCACCGTACCAGATTTCCTGGAGTGACGGCTCTACAGGTTCTCTTCGCAATAACCTTTTACCTGGCCAGTATGCTTTTACCATTACGGACCAAAATGGCTGTTCCCAACAGGATATTATTACACTTACTGCTCCGAACAGCTTGGTGGTAGAAGCAGCACAAACTACAAATGTCAGTTGTGCAAATCAGGCAGATGGCTTCATCCAGTTAGCGGTGAATGGGGGTATCCCACCGTATCAATACCTTTGGAATACGGGAAGCACCCGATCTGTAATTGGGGCGCTTTCTCCAGGTACCTATACGGTTACAGTTACCGATTTTGGGGGTTGTAACCTATCCAGAGCGTTTACCATCTCTGAGCCCAATCCGCTACAAGCCCAATTACTAAATGCAGTAGACCCTGTTTGCATTGGAGACTCAAGCGGTCAAATTCAAATAGGTGGCCAAGGCGGAAATCAACCTTATGCTTTCCGATGGGCTGACGGTTCAACGGGTCCTATTCGATCAGGCCTGCCTAATGGTAATTATCAGGTCGTTGTAACGGATGCCAAGGATTGTATATCTGATACGCTGACCGTACCCTTGCGTACTTCATCCGCTATTGATTTGATCGCAACTGTCAGTTCCCCACTTTGCGTAGGTCGATCAGATGGTCAGATCGATATCCAGCCGGTCGGATCGGCCCCATTCCGCTACCTATGGAGTCGAGGGGACACAACATCAAGCCTGGGCTCTGCGATACCAGGATCCTATAGCCTGCGGCTGACCGACGTAAACGGATGTTTGTTAGATACCAGCTTCCAGGTACAGGCCCTCAGTGAGCCCATTCAGCCTGTTTTCAATTTGGTACAGCCACAGTGCGAAGGTACTGTAGACGGCAGAATAAGTGTTACTATTTCTGGTACGCCCCAGCAACCGCTGCAATATCAGTGGAATGATGGCCAGGTTATCAAAGACCGGCAACGTATTGGGGAAGGGGAATATCAGCTCACCATAACGGATGCATTAGGATGTATCCATATAAGTGATACACTCTCCATTATCAGTCCAGATCCTGTAATCATTGAACTTGCCGGACAGGGCGAAATCCTGTGTCGTGGCGATTCCAACGGTTTTTTGGAACTCGAAGTTTATGGTGGTATTGCCCCCTATAGCTATACTTGGATCGGTACATCCGATACGACCCCATCTGCTTATAATCTGTCAGCTGGTGCTTATCGGATATTTGTTAGTGATAATAATGGGTGCCCGGCTCAAGCCAGCTTTCAAATAGATGATCCTCCGAGTCTGGAAACTGAAGTGACCATCACACAGGGGAACATATGCATCGGTGATAGTTCTAATAGCCTCCAACTCCATGTTGAAGGAGGTGTTGGGCCGTATAATTTTTCCTGGAATACCGGCAGTATGGCATCCGCACTAGAAAATGTTGCACCAGGGGCTTACAGTGCCACTGTTTCTGATGCGAATGGTTGTCAGAACACCATTCCGGCTATCAAACTAAAAGACCCAGGAGATGCTTTTCAGCTGGCTGCGTTCCAAGGGAATGACGTCAGTTGCTTTGGAAAAAAAGACGGATCCCTTGACGTTTCCATTACGGGTGGCACAGCCCCTTATCGCTATGTATTCAGTAATGCTACCTTATTGCGATCGGATAGCAATATGGTGCGTCTCACGGGCTTAGCTCCTGGCTCCAATTACACGGTAACGGTAATCGATCAAAATGGCTGCGTAATTGAATCTGCGCCAGTTTCACTTTCTGAACCCACACCACTTAATAGCCGGCGATTAACTTCCTTACCTAATATTTGTTTCGGTGGCAAAGAAGGGTCAATTTTCACCTCCGTTCAAGGAGGTACAGCACCCTACCAGTATACTTGGTATGATGCAGCGGACAACCTAATCTCTACCCAATCGAATTTAACACAAGTCGGTGCCGGTACCTATTTAATGGCAGTAGAAGATGCGCAAGGTTGTGTCGACACCCTATTTAACCTGCGTGTCGAAGAAAAAAGTAGTCCACTGCAACTGGCCGACACGTCAATTTTAGTGCCCAACTGTAGAGGAGAAAGTACCGGATCAATCCGCATACAACTAGCCGGAGGTACACCTCCCTATCAGTATATGTGGAGTACAGGCAGTACCTCGCAGAACCTGCTTAATGTTCCTGCAGGTACCTACCAACTTCAAGTAACAGATTCCGATACTTGTCGAACCCAATTCTCGGGGCTATTCATTAATGAACCTCCCACATTTATTTCGGTTACCGATTCCCTCAACAACCCCTCCTGCCCTGGCAACTCTGACGGCTTAATTACCACTGCCATCACCGGGGGTGTCCCTCCTTACGCCCTGACCTGGGATCGAAATGGTGAGGTTATATCAATCGATACCAATCAAATCAGCGGATTAGAAGAAGGCGTTTATACCTTGCAAGTTATTGATGATAATCAATGCCGAAAGCAATTTGGTTTTCAACTTTTTGATCCTGACACCCTCAACCTTGACTTTATTATAAATGCGCCTAGTCCCGATCAGTCTGACGGCCGAATCACTGCAGTTGTTCGTGGAGGCACGCCTGAATACAACTACAATTGGAGTACAGGGGACACCCTCTCCGTGCTCGACAGCTTATCCTCAGGACGTTATACGCTCACCGTAACGGATAAGAACGGGTGTACTATAAGCCAAGATGTTCAATTAGTTATTACCCACATACAGGATCAGTTACAGGTGAGGCGTGTCGCTATTTTTCCTAATCCTTTTCGTGACCTTATCCAAATTGATCTTTCCCTGTACCGTATGCAGGCGATCGATCTCCAATTATACGATATGCGTGGCGGATTAATTTACCAAGAAGCGCGTTCTCAGGCTCCCCAACATCAAATGATCTGGGACATGAGCCGCGTCCCTACTGGGAGTTATCAGATGGTGATTCGGTCCCGCGGCGTGATCATATACTCTGGTAAGGTAATTAAACTGGGGACGCGCTAATTCTGAACAATTTTAAAGGTCGTACGACGGTTCGACTGATGTTCATCTTCGGAGCATCTGGCACATATACAGTCGACAGCGGGTTCAGATTCCCCATACCCTAAGGCACTCAATCTGTCTGCATCAATACCTTGTCCGATCAGATAATCAACTGCCGACTGTGCCCGTCGTTGGGATAATTGCTGATTGTAACGATCTTGCCCACGACAGTCGGTATGCGAAGCCAACTGAATTTGAATATTTGGATTTAATCGAAGGTTGCGGGTAAGCATATTTAAGGTAGGTTCCGCATCTTGGCGAATGTTCCATTTGTCAAAATCATAATAGATATTATCCAGAACGATCTCTTGGTCGAGAAAGATTTTATCTAACTCAATCTCCAATTCAAAAGTCTGGATAGGGTTTTCTGGTGTTGCAACAATACCCTGACTGCTAAATGAAGCTTCATTATTAAGAAAACCCTCTTTTTGTGCTAAAAACTCATACACCAGACCTTCATCCAAATCAATAGAGAACTTACCATCTTCGCCCACACTAACGACATTCGATTTATTACCAAACTCAATATTTAAGCTGGCACCTGGTAATGGCTTACGCCCTAAAACTTTGGAGTTAGGGTCAGTAGGGTCCTGATAAATTTTTTCTAATACGTAAACATCGAGGCGAACCACAAGCTCCACCACCTCCGGTACTTCTGGCTTTGGTTCAGGAGGTAGGACCACTTTTTGCACGGCGTAAATATCATCTCGCCCACTTCCATTATATCTGCTGGAAGAAAAGTAACCACTTTGAATAATGTCATCGGAAGCAGGCTTCGAGCGGTCAATGAACAACCCAAAATCATCGGCACCTGAATTGACTGGAGGTTTCAGATTGAAAGGTGGAGCCCAATTCCCGTTGCGCATTTCATACGTACGAAATATATCCAGTCCCCCCATACTATTATGGCGGTTAGAACTAAAGTACAAGGTATCGCCATCCAGGGTTGGAAACTGTTCGTTACCTTCGGTATTTATGGCTCTGCCAAGAAGCCTGGGTACATCCCAGTCGTCCCCTAACCAGCGGGATTCGTAAATATCGTATCCTCCCCACCCTTCCGGATGATCAGCTGCAAAAAATAAACGGCTTCCGTCCGCTGTAAGTGCTGGATGCATGTAGTTGACATCATCTTCCTGAAAACCTAATGCTGTAGGTTGTGCCCATCGTGCCCCCCGCATTTCTGTCATATACAGTTTGCAATATGCATCGCGGTCGTCGGAAGCACTTGTGCATCGGGTAAAGATAGCTCTGGTACCATCCGCTGAAAAGGTAATGGTACCTTCATTATCTTCACTATTCAGGGTATTACTGAAGCTTGTCACCTCACCGGATGCTGGGTCATAGACAAAAAGATCGGTAAAATCTTTACCCGTCCAGTTAAAAACATCTTCCCCTGTTGCACTGCTTCGGTCCGAGGTGAAGACAATATTCCCGTTTGCTAAAAGCACGGGCGAATATTCTGCATTACTAGTATTAAAAACCTCATTTTCTACACGATACTCCTGACGCTTAATGTCCTTCCATCCTTGGGCAATTTCGCACGCATTAATCTCCCTTCGATATTCGTAAGGGCTACCAATTTCAAAACCAAGGTCTCGAAAAGCCAGAATGGCCTCCTCATAGTCCTCCATACGCTTCAAAGTATATGCTTTTCCTTCCAGCGCTTCTACTCCATACCCGTAATCGTAGGCTGTTTGGTACCATTCGACAGCTGCTTCGGGTTGGTTTAACTGGATATATGCATCGGCCAGTAGAAAGGCGAGTTTACCTTTCTCCACCCGACTGTCTAATTTCTTGATTTCGCCAGGTAGCATTTTTACCGCGACAGCGTACTGTTTGCGATCATAAGCCATACGCCCATCTCGGATTTTCATCGTGTAGGTACAGGCCGTAATCGAAAACAAGAGGAAGAAAACGAAGAACCTTTGCATAGTCTTTACAGGATTTCTGTTAAAAAGGTACATTAAAAACAACGGGGACGACTATAAGTTGGTGTACGCTAACGGACAAAAGACAATTTTTTCAACATTTCTGCTGATAAATCCATTCAACAACCCTTTTTGAGCAAGAAGTATGACCATCCGTGATACGGTAATCATACCTTGGTGTGTAGTTACTTTTCTTCCTGATATCCATGTCTTTTGTGATTATACCTACCAGTCCCCACAAGCATGTACAACACCTTCAAAGCGCTAGCCTTATCTGTCATGCCCTCCTTCTGATCCTTAGATTCCGATCGATCTATTTGCACTGACATATGATACGCAAGCTAATGTGGATGCAAAACTTTAGCTACTTGATATTGACTATTCAACACTTGGTAACTTTTTTTGGCAGCAAGTGTTGCTACTCTTGACTTTTCAATTCGTTTCTTTTTCCCTTTTTTTTCAGCTTCTACCATTGCTTTTTTAAACGTTTTCCAACGTTTTTTAGCTTCCTTTTTCTTTTGGCGTAAGCTGGTTAAAAAGTCAATTTCACTGCGATCCAATGCCCTGGTGTAAAATGCAATAACATGCCCTACCTGAGACAGGTTAACCTTCTCATTTTTTTTGTTTTGGATATGCATCTTCGACATTGGCCTTTAAATTTTTAAGTGAAAGGTATTTGTTTTACCAAGATACACTTTTTCATATGCTACTGCCTTACGGCAAAAAAATAAGGTGATCCACTGCATGTGGATCACCTTATGATTGTGCATCAAAATGATGACTTTATAGTAGTCGGATTTACTTGGCTTTCTCCATTGCTTTAGAGAATCCTTTACCCGTTTTAGTGCCCTTAGTATCCTTAGCTTTGAGCTCACCAGTCAAATCTGACATTACCGGAGTAGCCACAAAGATAGAAGAATAGGTACCTACAATAATACCGATCAGCAGAGCTAATGCGAAGCCTTTAATGCTGGTTCCACCAAAAACAAACAGGATCAGAACTACCAGTAAGGTCGTCAATGAAGTAATAACGGTACGGCTAACTGTTGAGTTAATCGCCATATTAATAACCTCGTGTTTGCTCTTTTTGGTATAGTGATTCATGAACTCCCGAATACGGTCGAATACAACCACCGTATCGTTAATCGAGTAACCAATCACAGTCAGAATAGCAGCAATGAAGGCCTGATCGATTTCCAGATTGAAAGGTAATACCCCATGGAACATGGAAAATAGACCCAGTACAATGATGGAATCGTGGAACAATGCAGCAACTGCCCCCAGAGAGTATTGCCATTTGCTGAAGCGAATAAAGATATACAGGAAGATCAACAATAGTGCGAAAATTCCTGCGTACAAAGCACTCTGCTTGATATCATCAGCAATAGTTGGACCTACCTTACTGGAGCTAGTGATATGGGTTCCAATTCCATCTGGATTTTGGAACTGTTCAGCGTTTAATTCCGCACTCGTCACAGCATTCACACCCTCCGTCAGGGCAGCTAAAACGATAGCAGGCGCATTTTCATCCGTATTATCAACCTGATAATCTGTAACAATATTATAGGTATTATCTGTATCTACTGCTTTTACTACGGGGGTGCTACCATCAAAAAATCCGGTAAGTGTTTCCCGCAGATCAGCAACGGCAACCGTTTCGCTTTCATCAAATGAGACGGTGTAGGAGTAACCCCCTTTAAAGTCAACACCTAACTCGAAACCACGCACGAAGAACGAACCAATACTCAAGATCAGTAGTACTCCAGAAATACCGTAAGCGATTTTACGTTTTCCGAGCCAATCGATAGTAAGATTGGCAAAAGCACCTTTCGAAAGTCCGGTATTGAAGCTTATGCTACGTCCTTTTCCAGTCCACCAATCAAATATCAGACGGCCAACCAGAACGGCAGTAAACAAAGAAGAAAGTACACCAATAATCAATACAACCGCGAACCCTTTGATAGGTCCAAGCCCAAAGTAGGCCAAAACCATAGCCGTAAGGATAGTGGTCACGTTGGCATCAATGATAGCAGAATAGGAATTCTTAAAACCATCCGTAATGGCCATCAAAGTGGATTTCCCTTCCCGAAGTTCTTCACGTACACGCTCGAAGATAATCACGTTGGCATCCACGGCCATACCGATGGTAAGAACAATACCCGCAATTCCGGGTAAGGTAAGCACCGTTCCGATAGAAGCTAAGGCACCAAAAATAAAGAACAGGTTCAGGAATAGGGCAGCGATAGCAATCACACCCGCTCCGCCATAGTATACGATCATGAAGCCAAGTACCAATAAGAAACCAATTACTAAGGCACGGATAGACTTATTGATATTTTCTTGTCCCAGTGACGGACCTACTACGGATTTCTGGATGATTGTGGTTTCTGCTGGCAGTTTTCCAATTTCAAGGATATTAGCTAGGTCTTCAGCATCTTGCAACGTAAAGTTACCGCTAATGGATGATGAGCCGGTCAAGATAGGCTCATTTACTCTTGGTGCGGAAACCACTTCATCATCGAGCAAGATTGCTATTTCTCGGTTGCCATTCTGAGCAGCAGCAGTTGTCATTTGCCCCCAGATCTTAGCGCCGGTATTATCCATACGCAAGGAAACAACCATTTCATTCGACATGGCATCCTGATCTGCATTGG
>JABSSK010000173.1 GCA_013214265.1 Saprospiraceae bacterium
ATTTTGGAGAGCCCGTTGTAGTCAGTAAATCAAGCTTTCAAGACGATCACCTTGCCTTACAAAAAACAGCATTTAAAGTTGGTGTTGAAGCCTATCGTGTGACTCCAATCACTCTGACCTCACTGATGTCTTTATCCTTACTAGGGGCTGCGCCACGAGCCCAGACAATTGACGAAATGCTGGAAAATATGAATGCACTTCGCGCTTGGGCTGAACACAGAGGTGTTAAATTCACTAGTGATTTTGACGACGATCAGCAGGAGCATATGCTTGATTTGATCGATAATATGGTTAACTCTGAATTGATCAATCGCTATGATGAGGGCCCGGAAACGGTTTATGCTGTAGCTGCTGATCAACAGGTTATGGCAAGTTATTATCGCAACTCGATTGTTCACCACTTTGTTCCGAAAGCCATCGCCGAGTTAGCGCTGCTCGAGGCGGCGCACACAGCAGCAGACCCTTTGACCGCTTTTTGGAATGAGGCAGACCGTTTAAGAGATCTATTTAAGTTTGAATTTTTCTATGCACCTACTGACGAGTTTCACCGCGAAATACGTCAGGAGTTATCTTTTTTTGATCAGGATTGGGAGAAGACGATCGAGGAGCATGGTCAAGCGCTAGCTTTGTTGCGAAGCATGAAGCCATTAATTGCTCACGCCACAATCAAACCCTATGTTGAGGCGTACCGCATCATGGCTGATGTTTTTGCGCCGCAATTTACGAAAGTAAAACAACTGACCCTCCCTGCTTTTATGGAGACTCGTTATTACAGTAAAACAGCTCGGGGTGTGGCCGCTGTTATTATTCTGATTGCCACCGTTGTATATATTCAGGCACAGATTGTTGCCGGCGGTTTAGTTGCCAATGTGGTTTTTGGGATTACACCGACTTATGGTATGATCATATTTACGGTCATTTTATTACTATACACCATGATTGGAGGGATGATTGCGGTTGCTTATACCGATTTTTTACAACTGATCATCATGGTAATTGGTGTGCTTGTAGCTGTACCTTTAGCGATTCGTCAATTTGGGAGCTTTCATGCGTTACTTGAATTTGCACAGGCTGTGAATCCGATTACATTCACATGGGATGGATTACCGGGCACTTTATTGTTTACTATGGGACTTGCCTTTTTTTTGGGTGGTGTTTCTACGCCCGAAAAATTAACGCGCTTGTATGCCATGCGCGATATACGTACGATCCGCCGTGGGATATTCTTCACCATCATTCTGGTGAGTGGTATCAACCTACTCGTCTTTTTATTGGGCGTTGCCAGTATCTCACTCTTTCCGAATCTTCCTACCGGTGATTTAGCAATGCCATTGGTAGCGAAAGCCATGCTTCCTCCTTTTATTGGCACCTTAATGCTGGCAGCCATAACGTCGGCTATGATGTCCACGGTCGACTCCCTATTATTGGTGGCAGGGTCCGCACTTGCTGAAGATATTTACCAGAGTCTATTTCGTCCGCACTCCTCCCAAAAGCAAAAGCTAAAAATTGCGCGCATAGGCATTTTTATCGTTGGAGTGATTCCGCTAGTCGTAGTATTGAGTGGTGTTGGTCAGGGAGAACTTATCCAGTTTATTGTTTTGCTATTTACTGCCCTCATGGCTTCAAGCTTTTTTATGCCCGTCATTGGTGGGCTCTACTGGAAAAGAGCGACCAAAGAAGGAGCAATCGCTGCCATGATTGGCGGGCTATTCATGACGGCTTTCTGGAAGCTTTTTGGATCCAGCAGCATCGATCCTGTACTTCCCGGCTTTTTATGTTCTGGCCTACTGCTCATAGCGGTGAGTTTAGTCTCTTCTCCACCACCTGAACGGGCAATCACCCCTTATTTTGCAAATCAAAACTAAAGGATACCCACGCGCAACCAAAGGACAGCGCAAGGTGACATTTCAATCCTAAAAAAATTCGAGCCGATCCATTCAGAGCTGTATCATAAGTTCACAAACTTAAACCCTAACTACACTCAGCCTGCTTTTGCTATGGTAAAACATGAAAAACAAAAAAGGATCACCCTTAAAACGACCCTCTTTTGTTCTTTATGTCTTGGGTACAGCCCACTGCAATGGGGTTTGCACAATGAACAAGTTACTCATCAGATTTAATGATCACCTCTTCATAATCTTGGGTTTTCTCCATATCCAATGGTCTTTTCATGACCGTTTTACCCGTAAAATCGATGGTCTTTAAATCGACAACACGAATTCTGTGGTTATTCATGGTGCGGTAATAATAGCGAAGAGATTTCGTGTCGGCAGCAGTTGTATACTGCGTATCCCCCAGAACCGCAGGGTCGTGATCTGCTCCCATAGTTCCAATAGGAATATCAAAATTATTTAAAATTCTAAAGGCTTCAGCAATAGCCCTTTCCCCACTTGCTAGTGGTATAACAGAGTTACGCATGGCTGTTGCTCTGACAAATCGTGATGGCGGGGTATAGTCACCAGGTAAACCCAGCATACCACTTCCGGAACCGAAAGGCCTTAAAGTTAAATCTCCCACTTGCATCGGATCCGCTTCATTGGTGCCTAGTGTAACGTAATTTTTTAAATTAGTTAGGTGCCATGGATACTCGGGGCTGTTGGTTAAGACACCTACAGCATTATTGTATATATGTAACTGTTCATCCGTGTATTCGACAATGATACTATTGCCGCCCTGATCAGAGACCATAAAGTGAAAGGGAGCCGTTATGCCTCCTAGTTCTTCTTCCGGTTTTGGCACTACGCGAACCGTTGGAAGTAACCCCCGGACGTCCTCGACTGATTCGCAACTGGACAGCAATAGCAAGGCAAATTCACTCGGACTTATCGAGGAATCCTTTTTGTCCGGATCAAAAGGTTGATAGGACGCATAGCCCGGCAAATAAAGCACAGAAACAGCCAGTCCCTTTTCATTCAGTCCATCAGCAACCCGGGGATCCCCAAGCGCATTGATTCCTACAAAACCATACTTACCTTTCCACTTCATCCCTGAATCCTCAATCGGCAACTCACCTTCAAACTGATAATTACGAGGGTAGACCAATAATTCAGGTTGCATATCGAATGCGCCCCATTCCATCGTTCTGGCGTGTATGAATGCGCCACTTGTGCTTTTTAAAGTTATTCCAGTACAGACCGAGTTTGCTTTCGCTGATTTTGTATATCCCATCAAAAGGAAAAAACATACTAATACAGGTAGTTTGACCAATTTTTTCATTTGAATATTTATTTAGTCATGTTAAATATTTGTTCTAGAAACGCTCACTCGATTATTTTGGATAAAATCGATTGCGGAATACACCAGATTCCGATTACTCAACAACCCCATGCCTTACCAAAGAACACTTACATACTTACAGTTTGCATCGGCGATTCATTTATCCTGACCCTATTTCTGTATTCCATTTATTTTGCTGCACCAGCAACCATTTCTATAATCTATTTTTGCGTGTGCGTAGAACAAATTGGGCTTCCAAAAATCAATGCAAGATGAACAAAAATGGGGTACGTACGGTGGTATGTTCCAACTAATATTCCCGTTTTTAGCACCTTCATGCTTTGCACATTATTATGCCCTTATCCCAATCATTTCTTGTTCAACGAATGCTTTTTCTGAGATCAATTATCATTAACTTTCCATATCTCCTCATTAATAAGATATGGATTTATCTAGCCCAAACAAAAGAAATGAATTAATTCCTGCAAAAGGTGATCAACGTATGTGCACGTTACGAATACGTATCTATTAGCTTCGGAAGCGAATGGATTATTCCATATACCTCATAATACAATGGTAAACATGTGTTGCGGACAACCTAAATTGAAAAAGGAATTCATTTTTTGACATACATAAAAAACTAAAACATATTTAATTTTCTATTCGATATTTGAGTTCTTCCATTTACTATTTGATTATACCAAATGAGAAGCATCCACTTTTGTTATTTTACCAAAGGTCAGCCAAAGCTCTAATCATTCATGTAAACCTTTAGAATGAATCATATGGATATTCACATAGAATCAACCAGAGACCATAATATGATTGCAACACTTAATGAAGGAGTTCAATCCCTACACCACCTAATGTATCCTAATGATTTTAAAAAATTCGATTTACCCTCCGTATCCAAATGGTTTGAGCATCAGCTCAATTCAGCGAACTGGTATGCATACGTGGCTAATATAGACAACCGTCCTATTGGGTATTTGTTATGCCAGATCAGAACCAGAAAAGAAAATGCATTTCAATACGAAAAGAAATTGATTCATATCGATCAGATTGCTGTACATAAAGAATTTAGGCAACGGGGGGTTGGCAGGAAGCTTGTGCAACAAGCATTTGACTTAGCAGAAAAGATGAACGTACATGAAGTACAACTGGATCACTGGGGTAAGAATCAGCGCGCTCATGCCTTTTTTAAGCAACTTGGATTTGCACCTTTCAATCTCAGGATGAAAAAACTATGCTGACAAATGGGTAAAACCGTTTGTATTTATACAGTTGCCCTAAGCTTCTTCTTTACGTTCTTTTGGGGATCCTATTATTAGCCCAGGACCTATCCTTAGCTCTCTAACGTAGGGACAATCCTGTTTTAATTCCTCTGGTTCTTATATAACAATATAAATACTAAATATTTTCAATTTAACATAATATCCACAGGTTATAATTTACCTATACCCTTTTCTTTTTTATATACATTTCGTAGATTATAAACGGTAGTTATAACTTGAAGCAAGAACTTTATTCTGTTCGTATGCATGATGGCAGTAATTACCACTAACCTTAAGGAGTATGCCGAAAATCCTGTAAAGAGTAGGTATAACTAAAATGTACTTCACTATGAAATCTAAAAGGAGAAAAATTGCAATTGTTTTATTTGCAGTTGCATTGCTAGCCCTTCCTTTAGCAAGTACCCTAGTTGATTCATCCACATCGCAAGCCATATATGTTGCCGGTGCTGCGACTGATGAGGACGTCTTAAGAGATGTAGGGACTATCTATGGAGGTGGTGCCGGTATCTTGGGCGCTTTAGGCGTACTGTGCGGGGTTCAACTAGCTGTAGGGTTAGGAATAGGACTCTAAAGCGACTTTAGGAAGAAGTAATTTTGAATTACTTCTTCCTTTCACGTAAATAAATTGGTATGACAAAATTTGTATCCTTTTTTATATGTCTATCGTTCACTTATTTACTGTTTTTACTATTCGGTAAAGCGGAGGAGTATCAATTATATGCGGTTTGCGCTATTGGATTAAATCTGCTCTTATGGTACTTATTATACTATAAAAGTAATATAAAAGCAGAGGTGAACTTTCTAACAAAAGACAAGGTAAAACAAATTAAAAAATACGAAATACTTTTAATTCAAATAGGACTAGTTGCCTTTTCCATACTAAACCTTTACATAGTAACTGAGCAAACCAATTTCGACCCACTAAATCAAGCTTTAGAATTTGACTTTAAGTCATTTACCACATACACCTCCATTCCATTAATTATTGGGGCCCAATTTGGGGGATGGTTTTACCAAACTGTGCTTATATTTTTGTTCCTAGAAATTTTGTTGCAAGAAGTTAAATTCAAAAAAATACTAAAAATCACTGGAATAGCTTATTTAGGCTTTTTAACATCAGCCGTAGTTATTGCTGTTTTAAATATATTTTATTTGGAAAACAGAACATATGAGCTAAAGGAAATTGAAATACTATTATCCAACTCGATACTCCACATAATGATTGCCAAATCAGGCGATTTTGCAACATCAGTATTGATAGCTATTGGCTTATATAATCATACGAATTTAAATTTTGCAAAAAGTATAGTAGCCTCATTTATTCCGACGGTTTCGCTTATTGCGATTATATTAATTTTCCAACATTATATTTTATGATTGAAAAATTATCAAAATACAGTATACTATACTTTATAATTCTATTTTTTCTTTTTGCTTTAATAGGCTATTTTTTCTTATCAGAAAACTATCCTAGATCTGATTCTTTAAAGCCATTTCATATCCAATTAAATGTCGATGATTTATTAAAAATAATGACGAACAACCTGTTGATTGGGGTTCTAATCCTATTCGGTTTTTTGACACTCAATCTAACAAACTTATCGTTTATTGTTTTTAATGGATTGCTTTATGGTATTGCAATACATAAGTATTCATTAGAGTTTGGATTGTCAAAAACACTTACCGCTATCCTACCTCATGGTATTTTCGAATACTTAGGATTGGCTGTTTTATTCTCTTGTTCCATTGATATCAATATATCTCTTTATCAATATTTTAATAAACAGAGTACTAGTCCAATTCAACAAAATGTAATGAATAACATACTTATAGGCTTTAGCCTAATTATCTTTTCATCTCTGATAGAAGTTTATTTCACACCACTGATTCTTTAAAAATATGAATGAAAAATATAATTTATCAATAGCAATTTACTTTGCAGTATTAACGATTTCGACATTAATTATTCGGCGACTAGAGTTATTTGATAGTCGGTTTATTGACATTTTTTTTCTATTCTTAATATCTATACCTTTTCGAAAAGGGAATAGGAATAGCTACATTATGTATTCCGTAATATTTTTTACGTCCGTAGCCTATTTCAAAAACTACAACACGAGTGAGAACTTAAATTTAGCCATAATCATTCTTAATGGAATTTTATCTTTTTGTAACATTTATCTTGGAATAAAAAAGACCTCCTCCAATGAGTCATGAATACAATGGCGGGTTAAGATATTGAACCCAAGGTAAAACCCATTTTGAAGGATGGTAACGACGAATATTTAAGGTCTTACGTAGGACCTAATCATCCAAATATTTGGTTGTAGAAGGAGGCGCTTAAGAATGATTGAAGTAAGACAAGAAAGTAGAACTTTTATATTCAAGCACACTTTCATGTCTTATAACCATAAAACAGAGCTGCTATATTACTGAGTACGTAAATCAAGTTGCGTACCAAAACAAGCAGAAACGATTCATATTCGAGAAGGTATTTGACAGTAAAATATTGGTTACGCCTTTAGTGGTTAACGGCTTAGTCATCTTCTGGTAGCTGCCTTGCGTGCAGTGGCATTTTAGAAAAGGGTTGGACTCAACATATCATGAACTCGATCTCGAAGGAGGGCCTTTTTAGGACCCTTTAGTTTCCAAATATATGGATGACTTTCCTACAATTAACCGTAAGAGATTTTAATCCTGTATATTGAATAAATCTGAGGCGAAAGCAGAGACCTAGAGAGGTATCTGACAGGCAAAATCAGTTTTTCATCATACTACTAAGTAATAAAAGTTTTGTAGTATGATCCACATGTATTCGTAAATCGAAGAGCGAGATATGAAACGTCGATCATTTTTCAAAAAAACATCTGCGGCCCTAATGGGAATTGGACTTACATCCAATGCTTACGCAACTTCACGGAATAATAAGCATCCTGCCAAGGTATGTGCTACCATTGATCAACAAGACGTCTACTTTTACGCCGACGTTATTGACCAATCAATAAGGGTGGTACATATCGCTGATACACATTTATTTAAAGATGATGAAAGAGGAATTCCGTACCAAACGTTCAGTGGCCGAATGGCAAAAGCGTACAACCAAACCACCCATTTTAAAACCCGAAAAAACACGAACCCAGAGGAGGCATTCGAACAAACGCTAGCCTTTGCAAAAGAAGTACGTGCAGATGTAATCACGTTAGTTGGGGATATCTTTAGTTTTCCTTCTGAGGCGGCAATCGAGTGGGTATTATCCAAACTAGAAGCTACGGGGATACCCTATATCTACATAGCTGGCAATCATGATTGGCACTACGAAGGAATGGAAGGCACACTGGAGTCTTTGCGTGATGAATGGATTGAAAAGCGATTACGCCCCTTATACCAAGGTAAGCACCCTTTGATGGCAGCTTATGACATTAAAGGTATTAGGTTCCTAGCTATCGATAACTCTACCTACCAAATTAATGATGAGCAGCTGGCTTTTTTCAACCAACATGCTGCCAGCGGAATACCATTGGTTTTATTGATTCACATTCCTATGTATGCCCCCGGAAAGCATATTGTTTTTGGTTGTGGCAACCCGAATTGGAGCGCAGCTACAGACCGTAACTTTGCCCTAGAAAGACGCCCTAAATGGCCAGCCGAAGGACATACACAGACAACCCTTAACTTTCACAAGAACGTTTTTAATGCATCGAACCTACTGGGCATTTTTGCCGGACATGTTCATCGAAGCTCGATCGAAATGATAAAAGGAAAACCGCAAATCGTTGCTGATGACAACGCTAGTGGTGGTTATTTGGACATCAACTTGATACCAATGAATGAACAAGACAAAAGGTTGATTTTATGATTATTGATCGAACGCATTAGCTTCTAGAATAAATAGTACGCAAACAAAGTCCCATTCTGGCTATGTAGAAGTTGAATAGACGAAGAAACGGTTTGTTAATTATTATTTTGAATATTGGAGAACGGTACGTGTAAAATTTAATTCAAATGAGCAACGAAGTTCTTAGTAAATTAATTCCAGCTGGTGTTTTACTGATTGTGGGTATCATTGAAGCTTTTGGTGGCTTATATTTTGAAGATAAAAGAACTAAAAATGACTTTTCTATTGAATTAGTTAGTCTGGTAACGCTACCTGTACTCGTACAACCCGGCATTTTCCTAATAACCTTTTGGATAGGAAGTACCTTTTTCCCGCAATATGACAACCTATTTTTTGAATGGCCTTTCTGGTGGCAATTTATAGCCTTCCTCATATTTGATGATATGATGCAATATTGGTGGCACCGGCTATCTCACGTTAACCGAGTGATGTGGAAACTCCACAGACCACACCATGTAGTCCAAGAAATGGGCGTTTTAGTAACGTACAGGAACGCTGTCCTGTATTATGCTTTAATGCCTGGTATTTGGTTTTCTGGCATTCTAATTTTCTTGGGTATGGGGTATACTTACCTCATTTATATACCGATTAAACTAACCGTTATCCTTTTAGCACACAGCGAAACAAAATGGGACAGATTTTTATACAAATACAAATTTCTTCATCCCATTGCTTGGGTGATCGAGCGAACCATATCTACACCTAGCACACATTTTGCGCACCACGGCTTGACGGCCGAAGATGGTGTGTCACATCCAAATGGAAACTTTGGAAACTTACTCTTCCTCTGGGATATTATTTTTGGAACCGCAAAGATTACCCGAAAGTACCCTTCTAAACTTGGTGCCTGGAATCGAATAAATGAACCGTGGCATGTCCAACTTTTGTTTCCCTTTATAAAATCAAAAGACGAAAGGAGTGAATTACATTCCTTTATCAACAAGAACTATTATGACCCATCAATAGACTATAAAGAT
>JABSSK010000174.1 GCA_013214265.1 Saprospiraceae bacterium
AGTGATGAGGTGTTGACGGTATTTTTATCAGCGGGAGAAGGTTTGCTGACCAGCGACCGCATGGAGTTGTATCAGAACTTACCGAACCCCTTCATTAACGAGACGCGTATTGGGTTCTACTTACCGCAGGGAGGTATGGCGGAGTTGACGATTCGCGATGTAGCGGGTCGGGTACTACGCACGATTAAAGGGGATTACGAAGGAGGCTACAATGAGGTGCGTTTGGAGCGCAGCCAGTTGCCTGCCGGAACCCTGTACTACACCTTGACACATAACGGCAATCGTTTGACCAAAGTGATGCTGTTAGAACGATAGGATAAAGGACGTATGGTCTGAGTCAAGCAAAGGGTCTAAGGTTAACACCTTAGGCCCTTTTTTATTGGTATTCTGGGGAGGGGAGGCCTGCATTATTCATCCGCTTGCTTGGATACCGAGGGGAGTCCTAAGCATAGGATAGTTTGTGGGCATGGAGGAGTCAATAGAGATTATACCTAGTAATGTGTATGGTTTAATTCGAGAGGAGAGGTAAGGCGAAATAGTATCTGCTTATTTAGGAATAAGCTAAAATAAATATGATCTTTTAGGAGGATTATAGGTATTCGCCACTGTGGTCTTCATAAAAAGCATAGTTTTATTATGAAACCTTATTTAAAAAGTAAGCACTATGAGTACTGTAATTACTCGGGTTGAGGTTAGAGATATTCGATTCCCTACATCTTTAACGCTGGATGGTTCGGATGCTATGAACCCTGATCCGGATTACTCGGCTGCGTACGTTATTCTAGGAACGAACCACAAGGCAGGACTGGAGGGGCATGGCCTGACATTTACTATTGGGCGTGGGAATGACATTTGTGTAGCAGCGATACAATCCATGGCTCATTTGATTGAGGGTAAGGTGCTGGAAGATATTATTCAGGATCTGGGGGCGTTTTGGAAGCATATGGTGAGTGATAGTCAGCTTCGGTGGTTAGGTCCAGAAAAGGGTGTTATTCATTTAGCCACAGGTGCAGTGGTGAATGCTGTATGGGACTTGTATGGCAAGATGGAGGGAAAGCCACTGTGGGAGTTGATCTCGGATATGTCGCCGGAGGAACTGGTTCGCTGTATTGATTTTACCTATATCACGGATGTTATTACACCAGAGGAGGCACTTACTTTTTTGCGGAAGCAAGCAGTAGGAAAAGTAGAACGAAAAGCCCGACTACGGGAACAAGGTTATCGTGCGTATACCACCTCGGCTGGGTGGTTGGGTTATTCGGATGAAAAAATCCGCCGGCTTTCTCAGGAGGCTGTGGATAGTGGATTTATGCATTTAAAAATGAAGGTTGGGGCCAATCTAGAAGATGATGTACGAAGGGCAGCATTACTGCGGAGTATACTGGGGCCGGACCGAAAATTAATGATGGACGCCAACCAGAAATGGGATGTGCACCAAGCGATTCATTGGATGAGAGCATTAGCTCCATATGATCCGTGGTGGATTGAAGAACCTACCAGTCCGGATGATATTTTGGGCCACCAAACCATAAGAAAAGAGCTGTCGCCCATTGGTGTAGCAACAGGTGAACACGGGCATAATCGTGTGGTATTCAAGCAACTACTACAAGCGGAGGCTATTGATTTTTGCCAGATTGATAGTTGCCGGTTAGGAGGCGTCAATGAGGTACTGGCGGTACTCCTTATGGCTGCGATTTTTAATGTTCCGGTATGCCCACACGCTGGCGGTGTTGGTTTGTGTGAGTATGTTCAGCATTTATCGATGGTCGATTATATATCGATCAGTGGTTCGATGGAAAACCGGGTTATAGAATTTGTTGACCATTTACACGAGCATTTTTTAGATCCGGTTCGTATTCAGGATGCACATTATATGCCTCCTGAGATGCCGGGGTATAGCATAACGATGAAACCGGAAAGCCTACGTGATTATCAATTTCCGGAAGGTAAAGTATGGCAACGTATAATCCGTACAACTAACACACCTTAACGAGAAGCGATGGAAATTAGGATCGATAACCAAACAGCTATTATTACCGGGGGCGGTAGCGGAATCGGGGAGGCCCTCAGTATAACTTTTGCGCAAGCAGGTGCCAGAGTACATATTGTTGATCGGGATGTTGAGGCTACTAGTCGAGTTGCTAAGCGAATTAGAGCACAGGGTGGAACGGTAACTGTGCATATGGCTGATGTGAGTATCCAACAAGAAATGCTGGACATGGCAAGTTGTGTACTCGAACAAGATGGAAGAATAGATATTCTGATCAATAACGCAGGTATTGCGCAGATTGGGACATTAGATGCAACGACGGAAGAAGCCTTGGATCGGATCTACGCGGTAAATGTAAAAGGTGTGTATAATGGAATGTATGCAGTGATTAGTGCAATGAAAAACCAAAAGCGTGGAGTTATCCTTAATATGGCATCCATAGCAGCGATGATTGGGTTGCCAGACCGGTTTGGATATTCTATGAGTAAAGGGGCAGTTTTATCGATGACACTTACTGCAGCTCGGGATTACCTCGATTACAACATTCGATGTAATTGTATTTCTCCGGCACGTATTCATACGCCTTTTGTAGATGGTTTCATTGCAGCGAATTATCCAGGCAGAGAAGACGAAATGTTTGCAACACTCTCACAAACACAGCCTATTGGCCGTATGGGTACGCCACAAGAAGTAGCACAATTGGCATTGTATCTATGCTCAGATGCAGCCACTTTTATAACGGGTACAAATGTACCGATTGATGGAGGATTTATAAACCTGAATACCTGATGCGATTAATTCGATTTGGTGCCCCCGGAGCCGAAAAACCGGGCTTGATTGACCAGGATGGTACTTTTCGGGATGTTAGTGCCTTTAGGCATGATTTTGATAGCCTCTTTCTTGGCGGAACCGGATTACAGGATTTACAGGACTGGTTTGCCAAGAATAAAGCTAATTGTCCTGAAGTACCTGCGACAGAACGTTTGGGGCCTCCAGTGTGTGGGGTATCGAAAATAGTATGTGTAGGTCTTAATTATGCTAAGCATGCTGCGGAAAGTGGAATGGACGTACCTACCGAGCCTGTTCTTTTCTTTAAAGCTACCTCCGCTATTTGCGGACCTAATGATCCGGTAATCATTCCTAAAAATAGTGAAAAGACGGACTGGGAGGTAGAATTAGCGGTGGTGATTGGCAAGGAAGCGCATTATGTCTCGGAAGCGGAAGCGATGAATCATGTAGCAGGTTATATGGTACACAATGACTACAGTGAGCGGGCTTTCCAATTGGAACAAGGAGGGCAATGGGTAAAAGGAAAAAGCTGTGATACGTTTGCACCCTTGGGGCCTGCCTTAGTTACGCGGGATGAAATACCTGATCCGCATAACCTGCGCCTATGGTTACAAGTTAACGATGAGATGATGCAGGATAGTAATACCTCTGATTTGGTGTTCCAGATTCCTTACTTGATACATTACATAAGTCAGTATATGCGGCTTCAGCCTGGGGATATCATTTCTACGGGTACGCCCTTTGGTGTAGGTTTGGGTCTTACCCCTCCTAGATACCTAAAAGCTGGAGATGTAGTGGTATTGGGTATTGCGGGGGTTGGTGAATGCCAACAAAAAGCTGTAGCTTATTCAAAATCATAGCATAATTAAAGGGTATGCAACGAATCGATGCACATCAGCATTTCTGGACCTATGATCCAATCAACTATGATTGGATCAATGCAGATATGGCAGTTTTGAAAAAAGATTTCCTGCCGGATGATTTGCTTCCTCACCTGCAGCGAACCAAAATGGATGGTTGTGTGGCTGTGCAGGCTCGACAAGAATTAGCAGAAAATGACTTTTTATTGAACTTGGCGCAGCAGTACGAAGAAGTCATGGGGGTCGTTGGTTGGGTTGACTTACAGTGCAATTTAATTGAGCAGACACTAACGCTTTACCAGAGCCAACCAGCATTTAAAGGTGTTAGGCATATCGTACAGGGTGAGCCCGATCCGGAATTTATGATTAAGCCTGATTTTATTCGTGGAGTCAAAGCACTTGGTGACGCCAATTTGACTTATGATATACTGGTCTTTGCACATCAGTTTCCTGCTGTTTTAACCTTTTTGGAACGTTGTCTAGATCAACCTTTTGTGCTGGATCATTTGGGGAAGCCCAATATGAAATCAGGTCCTTCTCCAGATTGGATTGCGGGCATTCATCATATGGCCGAACATCCCAACGTATACTGCAAAGTATCGGGTTTGGTGACCGAAGCAGATTGGAACCATTGGACAGCGGGCGATTTTTTTCCTTACCTAGATGTGGTTTTTAAGGCTTTTGGTATAAAGCGTATTATGGTTGGGTCGGACTGGCCGGTCTGCTTATTGGCGGCAGATGATTACATCAGCGTATTATCAATACTCGATGAGTATACGGATGGATTTGATGAAGGTGATAAGCAGGCTATTTATGGAGGTAATGCACAATGTTTTTATAAATTATAAGTAATGGACTTAGGACTAAAGGATAAAGTGGTGGTGGTTACCGGAGGGTCAAGCGGCATTGGTGAAGGTATATCGCGGGCATTGCATGCAGAAGGAGCCATCCCGATAATGGTAGGCCGTAATCAGGTCAAGGCCGACCGGGTCAGAAATGATTTAGTCCGTGCCCTTGTGATTTTTATGCAACTGGGGTCGCCAGGAAGCTGTGAGGAGGTAGCTGAGGAAGTATTGCAATTGTACGGACGAGTAGATGGACTGGTTAATAATGCAGGAGTCAATGATGGCATTGGGCTTGAAAAGGGTAGCCCTGAGCAGTTTATGGATTCTTTGATACATAATTTGCACCATTATTATCACCTTACCCATTACTTGGTGGATGCCCTCAAAGAGTCGGGGGGTAGCATTGTTAACATAAGCTCGAAGACTGCCCTTACTGGTCAAGGGGGTACTTCTGCTTACGCAGCTGCTAAAGGGGCACAGTTGGCACTCACCCGCGAATGGGCAGTCGAATTGCTGCCGTATCGGGTGCGGGTCAATGCGATCGTTCCAGCCGAAGTAATGACACCATTGTATCGCTCTTGGCTAGATTCTTTTGATGATCCCGATGCTCAGCAGCGGACCATCGAGCAGCATATACCATTAGAGAACCGAATGACTACATCCAAAGAAATTGCAGATATGGTGCTGTTTTTACTATCTGAGCGATCAGCACATACAACCGGGCAGTTTATGTTTGTTGATGGAGGGTATGTACACCTGGATCGGGCATTAGCAGGGTTGTCAAAAACATAGGATAATGAAGCGGTATTGTTTTGCATTGGACTTAAAAAATAACCCAACTACAATTGCGGAATACGAGGCCTACCACCGAGCGGTATGGCCTGAGGTACTGGATAGTATACAGCAAAGTGGAATCCAGAAGATGGAAATTTACCGTATCGAGAATCGATTGTTCATGATCATGGATACCGCTGATGACTTCTCGCTGGTGCAAAAAGCAAAAAATGATGCAGCCAATTCTATCGTACAAGCGTGGGAAGAACTGATGTGGAAATACCAGCAAGCGCTACCGGGAGCCAAACCCGGAGAAAAGTGGATGCTCATGAATAAAATCTTTAATTGGCCAATTTGATACTAACACTTGATCAACATGGTCAAGACGGAATAAATAATGGTTACGCGATGCAGGTGGCGCGTGCTATTGATTATCTGGTATCAATGCCTTAGGGTCTGAGGTATGACGTCCAAGTATATACCATCAATTACGAATGCCTCGGTATGCTTCTTCGAGATTTGCTTTAAATATTTGCTCTTCAGAAGAGATGCCATCTTCAAGAAGGTTTATAGTTTCGTACGGATCAGTTTTGAGGTTGTACATCTCCTCACTCCCTTGAACATCAACTATCAGCTTGTAGATACCATTACTGATCGCAAATAAATTGTGGGTCTCATTTTCCATTTCACTGTATTGAAAGGCTCGATGCTGGGAAGCTGTACGCAGTAAATGGATAAAACTTTTACTGTCATGCAGTTCGGTCGTATTACTTCCTGCTAATTGGGCAATGGTGGTAAATAAGTCGGTACCGTTAATCAGACTTTCGTCAAAACCAGAACGAGTAACACCTGGGCCTGATATGAATAAAGGTACATTGATACCGCCCTGATAGAGACTTCCCTTGGCCCGATCCATCCCGAAAGGGGATTGGGCTGTTTGAGATGGGGTGCCATTATCGCCTAGAAAAATAATAATGGTATTTTCACGATCTGAATCAGACAAACTCGTGAGGAGTTGACCGATGTGAAAATCCATAGCTTCAATTGTAGCCATATAGTAGGGGGTTGGATCTGATCGGTTCCGATATGGAGGTAAGTCGCCCTGGCTATGCATAGCTGAAGGAGGTATGTGAAAAGGTGTGTGGGGTGCATTGTAAGCCAACCAAAGGAACCAGGGCTGGGATTGATGGTTGATCCAGTCAATAGCCTGATTTGTAATTTCTTCGGTGATGTAGGTTGTGGAAGGGGTCTGGCTATTACCTTGAGTAAGGGTCCAATTGTAATAATCAGAAGTGCCACCACCAATAAGACCTGCATAGTGGTCTATGCCAAAAGTTTCGGGATCCATATTAAAGGTACCGTTTCCGGAAAGGTGCCACTTTCCAATCAATGCCGTAATATACTGGTTATGACTCTGTTCTTTGATGTATTGATGTAGTACTTGCACTGAGGGGTCAAGGATGTCGCCTGCCCATTTTACGCCAGTTCGGTAGCCGTATTTTCCGGTTATAATGGATGCACGTGTGGGAGAGCAGGTTGGGTTAACCCACAGGTTGGAAAATGTCAGGCCGCCACTTTTGATATGATCCAGATTGGGTGTATTAGGTTTGATCCTCCCTTCTGAAAAGCCGGCTGTAGCATCTTTACCCATATCGTCAGCGATAATAAATAAGATATTAGGTGAAGGAGTCTGAACGATAGGGACTGCCTTTCTTTCCTGATCGCAACCAAATAAAAATAAGATAATAGCCAGCGATAGGTAGTGGTGAGGCTTTTTCGTTTGAGTATTCATAGACGATATAGTGCTTTATATAGTTCAGAGCTTATGTCTGATTGATTTAAAAACAAATGAGACCACAACGGTAAAACAAGGTTTGACTATTAAGGTATTGTACTTTTATTGGTGCTATAAAATGTACCGTAGTCATTCTGATTTACGCAAGTAAGATAGACTAACCGACTAAGAAAGTGGAAATGACTATTTGTAGCTGGGTATTAGACGCCAAAGATTAGGGTGGGTTTAATTAGTTTCATTAGCGATTGAAAGGGAATTCTTTTTCTCCGCTTTTCTAATCTTTTTGACACCGGATAGCCAGTCAAATGGTGTGTAACCTAGTTGATTGGACTTGAGGTGATAAGTTCATATAGCTATTTTCTAATTAGTAGCTCACCTGGGTATGTTCTTCAAAAGGATCGAGCAGCACAATGCAAAAGTTAGTATATTGTAATGTCGAACTAATTGATATCCCCCCTCAGCACATTCTGACCATGCCCGGGACTAAGATCAAATCTTTCATTACATGGTCAATCGTAAAGATGCTGCTTGGGTGGGTTACTTCTTGCTTTTATGGTTATTTTACAGTATGCCTCTCTATGGGCAGGTACCTAGGATGCCGTCTACAGTATCGTTAGGTGGTGAGATGGGTGCGTTCATAGAACAGCCTAAAGAGATATTCCTGAAATGGTCTGCTGAGCTGAATAAGGAGGAACAGGAATTACTTTTTTCTTCCCTTAATATTGATAAACGCATTGCGCAAGCTACCTACGAAAAGCCGTTGCAGGGGTGGTTCCTCACTTTAATTGCTGAATCCGACTGGCCAAAGGTATATGAAGCATTAATCAATCACCCTCAGCTCGTTTATATTACGCAGGGTGTTACGACTGGTGATGGCACACACGAATTTCCACTTCCTACGTTGTATGCAAAATCGATGCCTGGTGTTTCGAGTCAATTTTTACAGCAATCGTGGGCGATAGCGGGTATGCGGGTTCGATTTGGTCTTACTCCAGATGATCCGGTTAGGTTATCTATGCCAGCTAAAACGGGGGCGGAGGTGTTGGGATATGCAAATGAACAGACAGGGATGCGTTTGTTCGAATATATTGAACCAGATATGTTACGCCGTATGCCACGCCTGACGGCCGACCCATTATACAGTAAGCAGTGGGCGCTGGAGAATATAGGCTCTTCATCCCAATATAATGGTACTCCAGGAGAGGATATGGATGTGCAAAGTGCATGGACCGAAACAATGGGTGATCCGTCAATCAGCGTAGCTATAATTGATGAGGGGGTTGATCTGAACCATCCCGATTTGCTCCCTAACCTATTGCCTGGCTTTGATGGATTTGGAACTACATACGGTGGGCCGATCAATGATGATGCCCATGGGACAGCTTGTGCGGGTATCGTTGCGGCGGTTGCTAATAATAATATAGGTGTTGCGGGTGTGGCCCCTAATTGTAAGATTATTCCAGTGCGGATCGCCTATAGTAGTGGTAGTTACTGGGTAACATCCAGTTCTAATATTGCCAATTGTATTAATTGGGCATGGAATCAGGGTGGTGCAGATGTACTAAGTAATAGTTGGGGTGGGGGTAGTGCTTCTACATTGATTACTAATGCGATTAACAATGCCGTTGCGAACGGTAGAAATGGGTTAGGTGCTCCTGTTCTATTCGCCAGTGGGAATAGTAACTCCAATACAGTAAGTTATCCGGCTTCCCTCAATAATGTGATTGCGGTGGCTGCAAGCAGTATGTGTGGGGAGCGCAAAAATCCGTCTTCATGTGATGGAGAGTTCTGGTGGGGAGCCAATTATGGCAATCTGGTTGACGTATCTGCTCCGGGTGTTAAGATAGCAACTACGGATATCTCAGGCAGTGCAGGCTACCGGTCGGATGATTATACCGAAACCTTTAATGGTACATCATCGGCTTGCCCAAATGCTGCTGGTGTAATGGCCCTCATATTGTCAGCTGATCCTTCGCTCACCCTCGCAGAGGCCCGCTACTATCTCGAATCAACGACTGAAAAAGTAGGAGGGTATGCTTACAGTAACCATTCGGACCATCCGAATGGAACTTGGAGTTCCGAATTGGGATATGGTCGGGTAAATGCACGTCGAGCGATCGAAGCCATTGCGAATCCTTCCACTTGTTTTTCACAGATAACCCCTTCTGTCTCTATTCTGACCCAATCGTCAGCAACGCTGACCTTGGATAATCGGTCCGCTAATGATGATGCTTTTATTATCGAATATGGTCAGCAGGGCTTATTTCCAAATGTAACAACAACCGTTGAAACGTCGGATGCTTCAATATTGCTGAATGCATTATCACCAA
>JABSSK010000175.1 GCA_013214265.1 Saprospiraceae bacterium
ATTCTAGACTTTTCTAAGATAGAGGCTGGTAAATTAGAAATTTCTAACCAAAAAACAGATCTATGGGAATTGGTAGAGATGTTAGTAGAAATAGTACGTTTTAAAGTGAAAGATAGCGTAGAGTTACTGCTAAATATTGATATAGATCTGCCCAAGTATGCGTACGTTGATTCTGTTCGATTACGGCAAGTATTAATGAATTTATTAATTAATGCAGCTAAGTTTACTGATAAAGGTGAAATTGAAATTTCAATTCAAATCCTAAATAATCATGATGTAACCCTTTTCGATAAAGCATACAGACCGATTCCCACAGGTATTATTTTTTCGGTTAAAGATACCGGAATTGGAGTCAAGCCAGAGAAACAGTCTGAGATTTTTCAAGCCTTCCAACAAGAAGATGGATCGACAACTCGTAAGTATGGAGGAACAGGTTTGGGGTTAGCTATTTCCAATCAACTACTAAACCTGATGAATACTCACTTACAACTAGAAAGTGAGGTCGGTGTGGGTAGCACATTTTCTTTTGTACTTCACTGTTTGGTGGAAAACAGCCAAGATTCATTTGATCCAAAGGGTATTAAATATAATCGAGTATTACTGGTTAATGCACACCCTAAAAACTTAAGTCTATTTGGTAAAATGCTGGAAAGGTATAACATTCCTTACGAGTCGGCTTGTTCAGGGCCAGATGCTGTCCAGGCTTTACAAACTGATTCGTATGATGTCATGATACTTGATTATGATATGGCATGCCTGAAAAAATTGGAAATATTAGGTCATTTGAAGAAAAATTTTCCAGCTATTTTTGAGGCTTTGGATATTGTTCTCATGCACAACGCAACGGATAATAAAAAAATTGATCGAGCAGTTAAAAAATATAAAATAAAGCATATTCTAACTAAACCTGTCTCTATTCGTAAGTTGCGGGAGGCTTTAATGCCCTTTGAGAATAAAAAAATTGATCAGGAGCCACTCCATGAATCGCAAACGGTGAGATCATTATCGGCTGAGCGTATGTCCATTTTAGTTGCGGATGATAATCAAGTGAATCAGGGGCTTGCAGAAACAATGATCCAAAAAATTCTTCCTGATTCTATTATTTTAAGAGCTGATAATGGTAGAGAAGCTGTCGAGAAATGGAATAAATACAGGCCTGAACTCATTATTATGGATATCCAAATGCCAGAAATGAGTGGTTATGAAGCAACAAGAATCATCCGGGAAAAAGAAGGTGGACTCCGTTCAGTACCCATCATCGCTCTTACAGCAGGAACGGTAAAAGGAGAGCGGGAAAGATGCATGGAGGCAGGCATGGATGAATACTTAAGTAAGCCGTTCCTGTTACAAGATATTGAACAGGTGATACACACCTATTTATTACAATCAGAGCATGACCAAACGAAGGCATTGCTTTTCTCTCATATCAGGGAAATGGTAGTCGATGACAATGCTTTTCGAGATATTTTACATATCGCTCGAGAAAATTTATTGGACTTGAAAAATGCACTGAACGTATCGTGGTCGGAAAGTAACTGGATCGAACTAAAGAAAATCTCCCATAATATCAGAGGCGTTGCACTGAACTTGGGCGCAAATGATCTGGTGCGGTTTTCTAGCAGTTTGGAAGCAGATGTACTTCAAGAAAAAGAAAAGATATTTTCAATTTATAATAAATTAGATAAAGAAGTAGCAGCAGTGAATAGCCAATTAAATCAGAGTATTAAGGATCTACAGTCTTGAAACCCAGTTATCCCCATTCCCCTTTGAAGTAAGATGTAATTGGAATGGTTATCTATACCCTAATTAAAAATGAATAAACGATTAAAGAAACAGTTATTTCGAATACTAGCAGATGACAACACTTTATTAGAAAAATTGGATGATTTTTCTTTGGATAATCTTTGGATTTGGAGTATTCCTGATATACAAGATTTCTGGGTTAACAGTGGTTATTGTGAGATGCTATCTTTCCCAAGTGATGAAATTCCAGAGGAGAGTTCAGTACTTTCCGGACTCTTACACGAGTCTGATCTCCAAAAAGTGAATTCTGCTATCGAAACACATATTACGCAGGAAACGCCTTTGTATGATGTTGTGATTAGGATGAAGGATTATAATGGCGTTCTGGGTTGGTATCGATCACGAGGTATCTTCTCTGGAAACCCTAAAACCATATCTGGCTATCTTATTGGGTCAACTACACCATTAGCATCATCTGAAAAAATTGAAACAATATTCAGAAAAACAATCGATGCAAGTGCAGAAGCCATCTATGTACTGGTGGCTCATTACGTTGATTACAAAGTCAAAGATTTCATTATTCGCGATATTAACCAAAAGGCAGAAGTAGAACTCTCTATGCCTAGAAAAGACTTAATCGGTGGGAAAATCAATGAACTTTTTCCGATCAATTTAGAAAATGGTTATTTCGAGCGTTATAAAGAAGCTTTTCTGTCACGAAAACCATTTCGACAAGAATATACTATACCTGAAGGATATCCAGGTACCGGTGATTACGAAAGCCATGTAGTTCCTTATAATGATGGTGTAATTATTTATAATCGTGATCTTACCCAATTGGTAAAAACCCAAGAGGAACTGGAAAAAGCACAAGAAGAAATTGAGGATTTAGACATCCATTACCAAAGTGTAATTAGTACCCAGAGTGTTTATATCTTCAAGACCAATATTGAAGGTGATTTTACTTATATCAATGAATATTTTCTGAAAGATTTTGGCTTCCGTAGGGAATCTCTGCTCGGAACTAATCTATTCGTTACAGTTTTTCAACTTGACCAAGAGGAAAGTTCCAAAGTGCTTAGTAAATGTGTGACACAGCCCAATATATTTCATCCAGTAATTTTAAAAACGATTAATGAGGAAGGACGTTTAATATCGGGTAAATGGGAGTTTAAAGGACTGCTAAATGTGCAAGGTAATTTATCAGAGATATTATGTGTTGGATTTGATATTACCGAACAGGTCGAAGCTTTAGAAAAAGCACATGAACTGATCAGTGTTACCAAAGATCAAAACGAACGATTGCGAAGCTTTGCTTACATTGTCTCCCACAATATCCGTTCGCATTCTGCTAACATTGAAGGTTTAGCCGACTTACTCGTAGATGTAGTCGGACGTGATGAGAGCATGTATTTAGGTATGCTGCAACAGAGTGCAGCTATGTTGAATCGTACCATCAACCATCTAAATCAAATCCTTTCTATCCAAATGTCAACAGAACAGCTTAAAAAAGAGATAGATTTAAAGGATGAAGTAAAAAGGACTTTGACAATTTTCGAAAAACAAATTACCGATATAAAGGGAACTATAAAGATCAATATACCTCACGGTTTTGTCATTAATTTTGTACCCGCTTATATTGAAAGTGTATTATTGAACTTAATAAGTAATGCCATAAAATACCGACAGTTTGAAAAAGAACTGATGGTAAAAATTGATGCAGGAATAACCGATGGGAAAAAGTATTTTTGTGTAGCAGATAATGGCCAGGGTCTCGATCTGGAAAAATATGGCGATGAACTCTTTGGAATGTACAAAACATTCCATGGTAATGAGGATGCGCTAGGTTTCGGACTCTTTTTAACACGATCCCAAATAGAAGCACTTGACGGCAGAATTGAAGTGAAAAGCGAAGTTGGTGCTGGAACTTGCTTTAAAGTTTGGCTTAATGATTAGGTTTAAGAATATTTTTATCGTTGAAGATGACCCTATATCAGCTCTTCTGATTAAAAAATCATTAGATAAGATTGATGAATTCGGTCAACATTTCCACTTTGAGAATGGAAAGTTGGCTATAGACGGGTTAAAAAAATTCTCTCGCAAGAATGGTGGAAATCCAGACCTCATTCTTCTAGATATCAATATGCCCATCATGAACGGCTGGCAATTCCTAGATAGCCTGGTTGATGATCCTAGCTTTTCATCTATCGAAATAGTAATCTTGAGCTCTAGTATTGATCCGTATGATATTGAAAAAAGCAAATATTACAACAATGTTTCCGGCTTCTTATCAAAGCCCCTCAGCGTTGTAAAATTGAAAAAACTTGTCAAGCTTTTGTGATCAGGAAACTACGCTTCTTGACAATTATCATTTTAATTTTCTCTTTCCTTCTCCTGTATTCGGAAGTAAAAACCCACATTATAGTTGGTTCCTGCAAAAATAAGGCGACCACTTAGTAAGGTCGCTACCCCGACAGATAAGCCAAAGCCATCCGATAGCTCATAATTTATTTCCGAGGACAAGGATAAAAATGCACTGTTATTCGAAAAAAAACTCGATCCATCCGAAATAACATCTCCTGCTCCGTTACCTAAACTTGTAATACCATAAACCCGCAAAATAGTTAATAGCTGGTCTGGTAATATCTGAATGCCACCCTCAAATCCATACCATATCTCATCACTGAATCCTTTGGTGCGGTTATTGAAGCCTACATAACCATTCAGATAACCATTCCGAGAACCTCGTGAAAAGCTATATCCCAAATCCGTACGTATCAGTTGGTTAAATTCTCCATCACCCGTTTGTAGAATACCTAACGTTCCGCCACTTGTCTTTCCAAATGGTAACCCAAAATGTAACCCAGAGCTCCATGCTAGCCGCCGAGACCGCAAGATTTGATACTGTATGCCTAATAAAGGATCCCCTACATGGTTGATTGCGTCTCCCGAAATAATAAGCTCACTGGTCGTGCCAGACCTTAAGTTGTTATGCACAGCACGACTAAACACAGGTAAGTACGCCATTCCAGTCCATCGATCAGACAAACCTGTACTCAGATATACACTAGATGTGTAAAGTCCTGTAGTTAAGTTGGGATCCACACGCCCATTATCCGTATAATGCTCGTTGGTGGTAATCCACCATTGGATGACTTTGATAAAGGTAGTACCTGGATCTGTGTTCCATCCGCTCTGAGCTAAAATAGGGCTGGATAAAACGATCATGAAGAATGATACTAATAGCGTACGCATAAATTAATTATTGAATTGTCCATCGCCTACTTTGACGTTAAATGGTTTGCAGTAATACAGAAGGTAATCGTAATCATTAAGCCTAATACCCGGTATCTGATAAATGTGAGCTCCGTTGAATACATCTACCCGTCCTACTTCGTAGGCATTGGCGATTGAATTAGGATTATTGGTGAGGTATATATACAAGCCAGGTAAACTGCTAGAAGCTCGATAATTACTTTTAATATCTACTATCAGATTATCATCTTCCTCTTGCACTGTAAAATCTCCTTCTAATACATAACTGCTCGTTGTTCGAATTTGACCTTCTCGTCTCATCAACTCAAAAGGGACGGAATCTGCCTGGACGATCGTTATTTGCTCCACGGTTAACACTTCTCCATTTGTAATTGTAGTGGAAACAGAAATGGTGCTTATCCCCTCAGCAATAGGTGTGGCTAATCCGGTATTCGTGATGGTCAGGATATCCGTCGCCGAAGAATTCCATACCAAAGCCCGATCTTCTACTTCACCAATTCTGTTGGTATAACGGGCTGTAAATTGGTAGGTCTGCCCTATACTAAACGTGTCTGGTGACGTATTAATCCGAAGTTCTTCCAAAACAGAATCATCCAGAAAATCGTCTTGAATACAGGCAGCTAACGAAAAAAGGAATACAAAACCCCAGATAGTGCGGTGACTCATACGTGCATGTTTTGATGTGTGCAGATTTTAATCACCATGGTAAGATGACCCTATTTCCAGTATCAGATTGTCGCTGATGGGACACTATGATCAACTTGCTGCCTCCCGAAGTGTTATATTAATATGGGGAATAATCATTTTGCAAGCCTACTAAAAAAAGTGCCTGATGGCTTTAAAAAAGTACATTATAATGGTCGTACTTACAGCCTTACACGCACCAATTTTAATAATGGGAAAAGTGCCAAGGTATTTGCACGCGAGTTGGGTGGCTCCGATTGGGTAAGCTTTAATAGTTACGATACCCGTAACGGGATACAATTAAAACCATGTGAAATGCCCCTTGAGAAGGTAATTCAGTTCTTAGAACACATGGAATTCTTGCCAGAGCCACCAGTCTGATCTTACTGGGATGCCTCCAGAGCTTGCTTAAGATCGGCCAATATATCCGTGGCATTTTCCAAGCCTACGCTTATCCTAACCATACCGTCCGTTATACCTACAGTAAGACGTTCTTCCGGCGAAAGTTTTGAATGGGTAGTGGATGCTGGATGTGTGACAATAGTCCGGGTATCCCCTAAATTAGAAGACAAAGAACATAGTTGGATAGAATTTAAAAATCGTTGTCCTCTTGTTATGCCACCTTCAACTTCGATGGTCACCATACCTCCGCCTTGTTTCATTTGTCGTTTGGCTAGTTGATGTTGAGGGTGAGATGGTAAATAGGGATAGAATACACGCTGTATGCCGGGAACGTTTTCTAAAGCTTGCGCCAAAAATAAAGCATTAGAACAGTGCCGGTCCATACGCACGTGCAAAGTCTCCAAACTTTTGCTTAAAATCCACGCATTAAAAGGGGATAAAGCCGGGCCTGTATGGCGGCAAAAAAACCTTACTTTATCGATCATCTCCTTCGTTCCACACACCAATCCAGCAAGCACGCGTCCTTGTCCGTCCATCCATTTTGTTGCCGAGTGAACGATCAAGTCAGCACCATATTCTATTGGCCTTTGCAGATAAGGTGTTGCAAAACAATTATCAATATTGAAAATCAGATTATGCTTTTTGGCTAGCTGACCAACTTTCTCCAAATCAACCAAAGCTAACCCTGGGTTTGAAGGCGACTCCAGCACCAGCATCTTCGTATTGGGCTGAATGAAAGCTTCCCAGCTATCAACATCCATAGGGTCGACATACGTATGGGTAACACCCCATTTGGAAAGAATCTGAGTCAAAATTTGATGGGTGGAGCCAAATACAGCCCGCGAGGCCAATACGTGATCCCCTTGTTCAAGAAATGCAGCCATACTCGCAAAAACAGCAGCCATTCCCGAAGCCGTGGCGAACCCGTCTTCTGTTCCTTCCATCGCACAAACTTTATGAATGAATTCATCCGTATTGGGGTTACTATACCGAGAGTATATAATGCCTTCCTGTTGGCCCGCGAAGGTGTCCCGCATATCTTCGGCACTGGGAAAAACAAAACTAGAAGTCAGAAACATTGGGTTACTGTGCTCCCTGAAGCTGGTTCTTTTCATTTGACCTCGGATGGCCTTAGTTTCAAATTTGTGTTGGTCAGACATAACGTAATGGATTAAGTTGGGACAATAGTGTAAGCCCAAGTGATGGTTGAGGTTTTTTCCAAAATACGGGCTACCGAACAATACTTGTCAACGGATAGGGAAATAGCTTTTTTACCTTTTTTATATCCAAATTCCCCTTGGTCATGTACGTAATATCCACATTTGTAAACAATGCAGGTACATTGTCGGTATCGCGCTCCGCATCAATGTCTACCTCGATATCTTTCAGCCGCTGCCGCATCTTATGCAAAAAATGGATTACGTCAATTGAACTACAGGCACCCAATGCACTAATCAGCATTTCCATGGGCCGCATGCCCATACCGTGACCTCCGATGGTAGCGGAGCCATCCGCAATAACAATATGACCAGATTCGTCCCTGGCTTCCATTTGAAAAGCATCGTCCACCCTTCGTAAGCTGATTTTCATGCCGAGTGTATTGTTGTAAGGTACCGGATAAAGGTATAAAAACCGTGTAGAACGACGAAAGGTTGTTTTTTTGTTCGGATCATTCTACTTTTGCAATGCATACCCGAAAGATCGGTGTATGATTTTATACAGAAGGGTGGAGAGATCAGGCTCTGCGAAACCCTGGCAACCGGCCTCACGTGAGGAGAAGGTGCCAAATCCTGCCAAGCTATTGGGAATATAAAATCAAAATCGGTAACACCGTTTATTTTCCAATTTCATTTGGCTATTCGCACCCTGTCGTCGCTTAATACAGTATCGACCCTCCATTTTTTAAACGTGACGATATGTTGAATGTAGTGCGTTTTACAGAACCATTCCATCTAGAGCAAGGAGGTACATTGCCTCAATTGGACATCGCTTACACAGTCGAAGGTAAACCTAATACTACGCACGATAATGTGGTGTTGATTTGTCATGCCCTTACGGGTGATGCAAACCCGCAGGAATGGTGGAGTGGCCTTGTTGGCCCTGGCCGACTGATCGACCCCAATACCCATATGATTGTGTGTGCCAATAATTTGGGTTCGTGCTATGGTACTACAGGCCCCACATCCATAAATCCTGAATCCAATCTGCCTTACGCAGAAACTTTTCCCGAAATTAGTATCCGAGACATGGTTCGAGCATATCAAAAACTAACCGATCATCTGGGCATCCAAAAGGTGTCATTAGCCTTGGGGGGGTCCATGGGAGGACAAATGGTCCTAGAATGGGCTATCGATAAACCTCGTTTTTTTGAGCAGATTATTGTGATGGCAACTAATGCACAACACTCCCCTTGGGGTATTGCTTTTAACGAAACCCAGCGCATGGCCGTAGAAGCAAGTCTGGCACTGGATAAAAAACATCCTGAAGCCAAAAGAAAAGGACTAGAGGCAGCTCGAGCTATTGCTATGTTATCGTATCGATCGTACGACGGGTACGAACATACACAATCAGAAACAGATCATTCCAAGACGGACGATTATAAAGCTTCTAGTTATCAACGGTATCAGGGACAAAAATTTGCTATACGCTTTGATCTGTTTAGCTATCTACGACTAAGTAAAGCCATGGATAGTCATCATGTCGGACGTAACCGAGGTAGCGTAGAAAAGGCACTAAATCAAATTGCTGCCAAAACGCTCGTCATCGGAATTGATACAGATTTACTATTTCCAATCTCTGAGCAAGTCACCATCGCCAACCATATTCCCCATGCACGACTCGAAATGGTAAGAAGTAAATATGGTCATGATGGTTTCTTAGTCGAATTCGATACCATTGCCCAGATAGCCCGTCGTTTTTTGCAAGAAAGAGCCTTTAAAGCACCGGGTAAACAATACCAATTATCTGTTCGTGCTGTGCAGGTGTATGAAAGTATGACCCACAGAGCACTGCCCGGTACCGAGCGATTCTAATGGATTAGCATGTTCTAAATAGATATGACTTTTACACTTCGTTGAATTATAGATTTTTTGAGGTTAATCCTTGAATATTTACCGTAACGATGTTGCAATACTTATTTGGCCTTTGCATCTTTACATTTCTGTCAAAAATGTAAGGTTAGTCTCATGGGCTTGCAAAAAAAAGTCTTACTTCTAGATCGGTCTCACCCGGACC
>JABSSK010000176.1 GCA_013214265.1 Saprospiraceae bacterium
AAAGCCCTTGCGCATATCGGTGGTCCGGCCATACAGAAAATACCGCTGCTTACTGGAAAAACTAAGCATGATCCACACCTATGGCATCCAGCAACACGCGCAGGGCATCACTCGACTGGGTACGCACACCGATCCACCGGCCATCTGGTAAGCGAAGTTCCAATTCAGCAGCAGGGCGAACTGACAATGCCGTAAAACCTTCGGAATCTTGTTCCTCTTCGCTCAGTCGACGTTGCCAATAGTAGAAATTGGCAACGGAGATACCCTGTTCATTGCAAAAAGCTTTTTTGCTCAGACCCGACTTGGCCTGAGCTTCGATCATTTGTGCCATCTGTGTGGCGAGGGCTTTTCTGGTCATATCTTTACTTTTGATCGTAAAGGTCAGACACTACAATCCATTTGACAAGATGGGGTTGCTCAGACGCTTACACTAAAACTACTTTTAAACCAACTCTCAATTAATAGCATAGTTATTTATTGTGGGGAGTAAATCTCATCTCATTTCCACAAGGTCTGCGCCCCAAAAAAAAGAGCCAAACGCCCAAATACCTTCGCAGACCATCACACTTCGCTCCCTACTAAATCTTTTCACTATCTTCTGGATGTTTTTTCTGTACGAAGTAAAAAGGTGGAGTAAAAATAATCAAACAAGCTAGGCGCTTCGCTAAAACTGCATCGACCTTATAACTTCGTTATTTGAAAAATTATTTTTTGCCATGGATTAGAGCGATGGTAAAAGATTCTTTTACTATTAGTTATTAATGTGGCATTTACACTTTTAAAAACATTTCAATCGGCTCATTTTCATTGTTCAAAAAGGCTTTGGAAAGCAGTGCCTTTTAAAAAATCGTACATAACGGTTTGGCTATGAGCAGTAGCCTCCCGCAGGACGCTATTGCTTATAGGTTTTGTTAGGCACAGGCTTTTTATTTTTTTCTTTAATGAAAGAATGGGTTTCTGCGAATAGTTTTATCCATTCTTTGCCTGTTGTATTTCCAATGTGCCCACTATTCATATCTGTCCACATTATAATTTCTGAATCGGATAAATTGTTATTTCTTAACCTAGCAGTGTATTTTGCTACTTGCCAAATAGGGGTTTGATAATCTTGATAACTAGCAATTAGTAAGACATTTGGATATTGTTGTGGTCTAATGTTTTGATAGGGAGAGTATTTTAAAATGTAATCATACACTTTTTTACTTTGTGGATTTCCCCATTCCTTGTATTCATCTATTGTTAGCGGAAGAGTATCATTCATCATTGTGTTAATAACATCTAAATAAGGGTGATCTAAGATAATGGTATTGAACAATTCAGGGTTTAGATTTACGGCCTGTGCAACAATTAACCCTCCTGCGCTATTTCCATATCCAATGAGTTGTTTTGATGTAGTATAACCTTTTTTAATGAGAAATTCTGCACATGAGATATAGTCTAAAATTGAATTCACCTTCTGTAATTCTCTACCTGATTTATACCATAATTGGCCTAGTATTGATTCCCCTCTGACATGGGCATATGCAATGGTATAACCTTGTTCTAACAATATTGCATCTCGAGCGTCAAAATAAGGAGTAGTAATAGCTCCGTAAGCACCATAGACTTTTAATATCAATCCTGTATTACTTTTGGTTGCAGCCCTGTTTTTTACAATAGTTATTGGGACTTTAACACCGTCATGACTTTTAGACCAAATACGCTTAGTGTTAGTGTATCTGAAGTAAATCGGGTTTATTGATTCGTTTTTTGATACTACATCCAACTGAGATGTTTTGAAATTGTACTTGTATTTACAATAAGGTTGTGAAGGTGAGCTAAATGAAAACAAAAGGCTGTTTGTTGAATCATCTGTTGAAATAAGATGGTAATCACCTATTCCTAAATTAAGGTCTAATTCTTGCCATTTATTCTCAATATTCTCCATAAATTTTAATTTGAGAATAGACTTCTCGTAAACCAAAGCAATTATTTTGTTCTTCATTGGAAGAATATCAAGAATGTAATCGGCTTTATGAGGGCTTGCGAATAGTGTTGAATTGCTAGAATTAGAAAATTCGCAAAATTCTATTGAACTTCCGACTTTCTCATCATTCACAAGTGAATATATTCCATCTTTTATTTTAACTTCTACAACAACACCTTTTTCTCGTTTTTTAATAAGTTCTAATTCGGGAAAAGAAGAATCCTGTTTTATTAGATAGACTTCATTTTCTGTTTTGGATTGGATAGTACAAAAAAGATGTTCTCCTATTTTTGTTAACCCAACATCAAATTCAGGATCATGTTCAGTGTAAATTATTGAATCTACCTTGTTTCGAACGTCATAAAATCGAAGGTCTCTTGCACTTCCAATATTATTTGTCTTTGTATATAGAATGGTTGAATCCGAATGCCATTGAACAGTATAAATGTTGGAAATAGAATCGATTTCAATATTTTTTCCAAAAGGCAATACTGCTACAAAATCACCAATTACACCTACTTTCTGATAGAATACCAAAATCAAGTTTTTGGATTCATTAGGTATAAACTGTTTGATAAAAATACCCTCATGCTTGTTCTCGAATAATGATAGATTCAATACTTCAATTCGCTTAATGGAATCTTGCTGATAATAAAGAATGTCATTATTCAAACTATTTTCCTCAAAGAAGTAGGTATTAGGTTTAATGTATTTTTTTGATTCTGGTTGATGCTTGTAGAAAGTATTTAATTGTTCAAATAGCTTTTTCTGGTACTTTTTGTCCTCAATTAATTCATTTTTAGCGTACTTGTTTTCATCTGCCAAATATGCTTTAAGTTCGCTTTCATAGGCTGGATTTGCCATCCAGTGTAGACTATCCTCCAGAGAAGTATTATGATAATTGAAAGCATAATGGCTTTTATAGGCTGTGGGAGTTGGTAAATCTAATTTTCGCTCTTGTTTATGACTATCAAATTGTGAAAGTAAAGGTTGATTTACTTCTAGGTCTGCAATTATTTTAGGACCAAGTTTTATTGAATCTGCTAATTCAATCCCTTTCCAATAATTAGGATTGTAATTCCTTTTAAAATGTCTGATAGAAGAAAATCGGGTGGACTTAAACAAGGAAGAATCGGCAAATGTTTTTACGTTTTCGGTTTGAACTTCAAGAACATAAACTTCCTTGTTTACTTTATGCAAAATTGATACTCCATTTTCTTTAACTCCGACTTTTTTAGTTTTGGAAAATTTGATGCTCTGGATATGATATAAACCACCTTGTTTTTCGTAGTTCATTTCTACTTGATAGTCAAGAGGCATTCGTTTGGCAAAGAAACCAAAGTCCCTTTCCACCGCGAGTTTATATTGAAACCTTAAAAGTGCGAAGGTCTTTTTTGAAATGTAAATTCTTCCAATGTAAATCGGTGATTTATTTTTTCTTGATTGATCAATGCTAAAGTTACGGTCTTTTGATTTTGGATAAAATGAAATAACAAAACACGCCTCACCATTTATAGTTTCAGAGTTGTGGTGTTGAAAATGATATTTGTTCAGAATTGCAGGATTAAAAAAGTCATACTGATACTTGATTTTATCAAACGCAAATAAGAGCAATGGATCTCCTATAAGTGTTGTCTCTATTCCAAAATTGCTCAAGTTGTCGGAATGTCGAGAAGCTAAAACAGTCTGTTGGTCTTCTTTAGTATTAAAATCCTTAAGCAACGGGTAGAAATATCGATTGCCTTCAAGTTCAAAAGCATATGATTCATCATAAAACCAATCTTCCCAAATTTTCCGATCTAGTTTTTTCTGTGGATATCCGGTATAATGTGTATTGACAATAGCCTCATTTAACTGAATGAAACTTCCATTTTCACTAACTGTTTCACGATATAAGGATTTGTAAATAACATCCTGATTGCAATAGTTTTCAGATGTTTTTTTAAGTGCTGTTTTAATAATCCTTTCTGGCTTTGGAGGTTTCACATATTTCACAACAACTTCAGAAAGAACCTGAATAGAACTTCTAAGTTTTATCTCAATCGTTGTTTTGGAATCTTCTTTTGAGTATAGCTGTGTTTGCTTGTCGTATCCAATATAAGACACTACTATTGAGTCTTTATCTTTTAATTCAGATTGCTCGAAAGAGGCTAATCCTTCCATATTTGATGAGGCTCCAATTCCTGAATTTTTGAAATAAATATTGGCAAATGGCAACGGTTGATTTGTTTCAAAATCATGAACTGATATGTTAATCTCTTGCCCAATTGAACAAAGTGGAAAGAATAGAAATATGAAAAGAATCTGTTTCATTGATTTTTTACTTGTGCCTAATGTTTCAGCTATGGTATCGTTACTGTACCGTTAGAGTAGTAATGCACTATAGGCATTATTAGGTGGCGTTTTTTACTATTTCTCTAATTCTCATTAAGAGAATTCCTAATTTATTAAATCCATCTCCTGATTTACCAATCCCCCAGTAATTATCAAATGGAGAATTCTCTATTAATAATAAATCTTCAGTCGATATTAGCAAATCTTTCAAATTTTGATGGATTTCAAATTTCCTTGTCAAACCAGTAAACATTATGTCATCCTTAATTTCGTCCCAATCATCCTTTATTTTATAGTCCCGGCTTTTTCCTAAATCAGATGCTTCTTTAGGTGTTTTGACATTCCTTATTTTTTCAGAGTATTTTGAATCAATAAACTTTTGAGATTGAAAATAATGTTCTAAAGTTGGATAATATAGTCCATCAAAATCAATTCCATAAGGAGAAAAATTTGAAAACTCCCCATATTTATCAATCGCCGAATAAAAATATATTGCATTAGAAAAATCATAAATCAATGTTGAATTGTTCTCAACATCAATTCTGTTTATATTAAAGCTATAAGAATCATAAAAAGGGGAATCCAAGATTTCCTTGTCTACAATTTTTCCTTTAAATTTTTCAGAATCAATTGGCCAAATTTGAATAATATTATCAGAAGGCTCAGTCCAATATGATATTATATAATCCGTCCCTTTGGGTAAATCAAACTCAAAACCTTGTGAGTAAGGTTTATCAAAATGAATTGTCCCTTTAACTCGTAAATCCTTGGTTGTTTTATATGTCGTACCTGGTAATATCATGGTGTTTCTGTTAATGCCACCTAACGTTTAGGCTAGACGGCGTGATCAGCCGATTTAGGCTGGCATGATCGTTCTAGCCATTGTTGGCTTCCGTATTTTTTTAATCTCTCAATTTAATAAGGATTGGTTTAGTAACCTTAAGTCGAATTGTCTTAGATTGAAATTCCAAATAACTGATTACTAATTCGTTAGCTTCACTTAAGCTATTAAATAACCAATCTGATTCCCTATTGAGAATGAATTTGGGATCGTTAATTTCAATTATAGGAATTTGGTCTAAATTAATTTCTTTTCTGATGAATGTACTTTGACTACTATTTCTGAATTCTAAGTTAATTCTGGAAACTTCGAAATTATTGTCATCTTTGCCATCCAATTTAATATCTTGAAATTGAATTTTTGATTTTTTGTCAATATCTCCAAAGTTTATCGCTTCAATTTTTTCTTTGCTTATATTACTTTTTTTGAATTCAACTATTTTGTAATAGAATTCTGGATCAAAAAGGTAAACTGTATCATCATATCTTATGTCATTTAACTCTGTTATATTTTTATTTATCGCTACTAATTGCTCTTCCTTTCTTTCAAATTTTATTGATTTAATATCCCCTACAGATAATTCATAAATATCTTTATTGCCAGATATTTCAATTGTTTCTCCATTCATCTCATTATTAGATGTCATGCAACTGTGGATCAGTCCTAACAATATTACTATCAAAATTATCAACTTATACATTTTCATATTCTATTATTTTGATGTTATGGAAGCCAACGGCTCGGCTAAATGGGGTAGCGGCGCATAGCCGCTATGAACATTTTAGCCTTTGTGAGGTGGCGTATTTTTTCTTCTAATTTTATTCAAAATTGGTTTCCTTACCAAGAATAACAATACAAAAAGTATTAGGTAGGGCCACAAATTGACCAGTCCCACAATAAAACTTAAAAAGCTTTGAACGCCATTATTAAACGCATTTATCAGTCTTCGACCAAAACGTGGTGTTTCGGAAATTTCTGTTGTTATTAGCTCAGTAATTTCAAGCGTAAGGGTTGAGTATTTTACCTTGTCGTCTAAATATTTTATTCGTCCTTTTTTACTTTCAATTTCTTCTTCTATTCTTCTGATTTTCTCTTGGACCTCAATAATTTCCTTTACAGACTTTGCCTTTCCTAAAATCTCTTTGTACTGATTTAGGTATGCTAAATTGTTATCAAGTCTGATGTTCAAATCGACATATTCTTCAGTAACATCCTTAGCCGTAATGTTTTTAGAAATCAATTTGCCTAAACCTTGTTCTACTGTATTGATAAGTGTATCAAATTTTGCACTTGGAATTCTTATCAGAAGTGAATAGGAAACTCTATTACCATATGAATTATATTGTTCGTTTTCGTAATATCCTGAATATCTCCTCAGAATTGTATCTACCTCCTTCTTGGCTACATCTAATTTGTGAACTTCAAATTTTGCATAGCCATTTTTAATTATTTTGCTTCCCTTTTCTAATATAAATTCAGGTGGTGGAGGTGGTTCATTTGTCCTTGGAGGCTCTATTTCAATTTCATCATCTAATTGCAATGCGCCTTCATGATTTTGATACTTTCCCATTGTAGAATCAGATTCAGAATATTGATTTTGACAACTTGTAATCAGTAAACAACTTAATAATGTTATTCCAATTTTTGACATTTGTTTTTCTTTCTTAGATGCCTTACTGATTCATTTTGGTGTTTTATTTGATCTTATGCTACCTAACTTTCTGTGTATGGACAGTAGGGCAGACTAGAAACACTTCACTTTCGGTTTACCACAAAGCCAAAACAAACGTCTTTACTTTTCTTTTCTGTTAAACGTCAAAACTTTGTTTTGGCGTTGCCTGCTCAAAGAACAGGACTTTCAATTTATCTCCATACGCCCTATTGGCTATACACCTTGTTGGGGGTAGTTTTTGTTTCTTAAAAGCTTCAACTCCCGTAGATTTCCAAACTCTTTCAAATTCGTCTTTATCAATAGCTTCTCCTTCAAAATTTTCGAATTCCATATTTGTGTTGATCCAAAATCCGTAGTTCTTTTTATCTGGCCCTGCAAAAACAGGAGTTCCGTTTGAGTCAACCCCAATCTCTCGCCAAGGCAAAAATTTTCCATCTTCTTCTTCAAATTCTATAAGCCATTTTTTGACCAAATGCATTTTAGACTCATAACCTGGATTATCTTTTGGAATGAAAAATAAAATGGTTTTAAGCACTTTAGATTGCCATGGCTCTTTTTCAGGCCAGTCGGTTTTCATTGTAGTACTTAGGTATTTCATTTTTTAAATATTCGCGATTTCACAGCTCCATGATTTAGTCCTGATTCTATTGTCAATTCCAAAAATGAATTCATCAAACTGTCAAGTCATTTCATTTTTTCTTCATCTTCTATCCATACGTCAACTACAGAGCCAGGACCTCCCAGAAGTTCTGCGGAAATCACCTTTTCTTTGAACTTATCCTTATCCTCTTTTTGGAAAGTCGACAGTATTTGTATCACCCAATTTGCTTGGGCTGAATATGCTGAATCACGAAGAATTTCATATATCTCAGTCAATATGTAAACTTCCCAGAAACTGTTACCAATGCAGACTTTTTTAGAATCGAAAGACTTAGCTTTGAAAAAACAAATGGATGAATTACCTTGGAGGGAGGCCGCAGCATCTTCGATTGATAAGGCCCTCTTAGGCAACCCAATGGAGGGAATGGCAAGTGAAGATGATGCAAGTGTGGCCCAGCAAATTAATCACGAAATATCTGACAATATATAACCACTTCTAATTACCAGTGTCAGATCAAGTCTTGACTATTACAAATTATGGGAAGCTTACAAGCTAACGGTGAATGGTATGCAGCGTCTCTCGACCATAGGGAGAGATATGCTGTCATCACCTATTGTTATATAGCGTTAATTATTTTTGATTAACATTCTTGTAATATAATTTAATTGGCTGTCATACTTATTAATGTGATTGTCAATTGTGATAGGAATATGTATATCTGGAATTATTCCTTGGTCTTCGAGATCTTTAATTGGATAAGATCCTATTAAAGGTATGTCTATTTCGATATTGCTATTAGGGAGTTTAAGAAAGAAGATTTGTCCCCCATTAATTCCCTTTTTAGTTCCTCCTGTCTCAGTTCCAACCAACGTAGCGTATTTATTAATTTTTAAATTTTCGGCTAGAATGAAAGTAGCAGAACTGTTTGCTTCGTTCACAAGTAGATAAGTCTGACCTTGAAATGCCTTAGTATTTCTTTTTATCTTTTTCTTCATCCTGCTAAATCTTGGGGTACGGTATATATTATCTAGCTTTTTAGTCCACCAGCCAACATTATAATACCATTTGCTCCATGTGCTTAAATGGGGTTTAAGGTTTTTGCTAACCTTCTTATATACAAGATGTTTCCTTCTAGGTATTAGAATACCACTTTTGCTTGCCAATCGATTTGTTAGATAATCAGTAACCTCAGTCATCCCACCTTCATTATCTCTAATATCTATGATCAAATGCTGAGTCCTTTTCTTTGACAACTGCTCGAAGAATTCATCTAGATAGGCTTCCCAATCCAGAGACATTTTCCAAGTGACAAAAGTTCCTAGTTTGAGATAAGCATAATCTTCATGAAAGGTGTATGACCACATATCGTCATAATTTGTATTTTGGCTTGTTTCTGCGTTTCTGTCCTGCTTTTTAATCAAGGGTATTCTGTGTATATTTCCTCCAATCAACTCAATGTTCACAGAATCTTTAAATCCATAAATTAAGGGGTAGTAGTAATCAAAGTAGTTATATCGAGCTTCAAAAAAACTTGAAGATCTTTGATTTTCTTGGACATTCTATTGCCATCTGCTTTAATGTAATGGCTCAGTCTATCTGTTATTTTTGAAACGGGAATATCATTGATGCATTTGATTATATCGTTGTGTCTTATCTTTTTTGTTAAAGAACTATCGACTATCATAGTATAGTCGATTAAGCTAAAGCTAAAAGGTAATAGAATTGAATCATCCAAAAGAGAATCAATAATTTCTGGATTTTGATTGAAGGGATTCAAATAGGTATGTCCACATTTTATCTTTACGACAAACTCAGAAAAGTATTTAAAAGCTTAATACTTACCCCCAATATTAAACCAGTGAAGCCGAATATTTAGTTGGAATGAAATAAGTTTTTTGACCAAAGAAGATT
>JABSSK010000177.1 GCA_013214265.1 Saprospiraceae bacterium
GCACAAATGATGCTTGACCATCTGGTAGAACACGACGCATCAAAAGTCTTAATGGATGCTATTGAACATAACATAAAAGCAGGGAAAGTACGCACCAAAGACCTGGGCGGAACCGCATCCACCCAAGAAGTGACCACCGATATAATCAATATCATATCAAGCATGTAATTATCGCCTAAAAGCCATTCCCCTACCCCATACGAGTTAGGGCAGCCTACCAGTCAGCCATGGTTATAATAATCAGAAAGCAAAGGGTAAATATGTTGCTTTTGATGTAGCAGGGCCCACCATCGGATTAGGTATAATTCTAAGAGAATCGGTATTTTGAACGATCAAAATCAATTAAAACGAACGGTATGAAAATTAAAGTGTTAACTGCGTTCCTTGTAGCTTTTGTCAATTTTTGCCTGTATGGACAAGACCCCAATCGTTTTAGTTCAGAGATTGAACGGATCCTCAACATATCTGTTCCAGAGGATGAAGACGTCGTAGTTTTTACCGGAAGCTCCAGTATCCGATTTTGGCAACAGCTCAACAAAGATTGTGATGGAATACAGGTCGTAAATACCGGATTTGGAGGGTCACAAATGTCAGACCTGTTGTACTTTCTGGATCAGACCGTCTTGAGGTTCCAGCCCACCGAGGTCTACATCTACGAAGGTGATAATGATATTGCTGTAAATAAAAAACCCGAAGACATCCTGACAACCACCAAACAAGTAGTAACTAGATTACGAGCTGCCAATCCGGATATTACAATTCGTTTTATTAGTGCAAAACCAAGCCCTGCACGCTGGGCGCTGAAGAATCAATACGAAGCATTTAATCGTTTATTGAAAAACTATTGCGCCGAAGATGACCAGCTCTTTTATATCGATGTATGGAACCCTATGCTCGACACGACCGGACGACCATCATCAGATATATTTATTTCGGATAGCTTGCATATGAATCGAGCAGGTTATTTGATTTGGAAGGAAGTTATTTGCGAACAGTAAGCATCATAACATGACAAACATCTGCTGCGAGCTCGCAGCAGATGTTAACGGTTATCCAAGTGAAAACAACAAAAGGAATGCGACCATTGCGGCTGACAGCGATTTATATCTATATGCTGTTTTCTTTCCCTTATTATACACTCCAGTAGCCCCTTCTCAAGAAATATAACCTACTAACAAGCTGCGCATAACATTTCTATCCGCTAAGACCATACCCAGGGTAAAGTAATCATTTCTAACAGTCTTCTCGCCTACCACACTTATACATGCAGAGTTCCAATGATTAAAATGTAAACTGGACAAACTGCCTGAACAAATATGTAGTATGTAAGGCTATTTAAAATACCCAAAGCCACTATTCTATTGTCGCAAAAATACAATTTAACAAAAAAAATAGCCCTTCATCATCATGGGTAAAAACATACATTAATTTTTTTTCTTCTGAAAATAAACCCCTTTAGGTAGCGTTTCGAATATGAAAATTTATAAAATGATAAATTCATCGTTAATACGCTTTTCATAAAACAAGCAAAACAAAAACCTAATACATGAACAAATTAATGACCGCTTTGCTAATAATTATATGTTTTAATTGTCAAGCACAAGATTCCGAAAGGTTTAACCTTGGATTCGAAAATCAATCAGAAGACCAACCTCTTGCCAATGGATGGTTTAAATGGGGAAATTATGACATAACTCTTTCTGATACAACCTACTCAGGTGAAAAGTCAGGTAAAATCAAATCAGATCAAGCGGGTCAATCCTTTGGAAGTATTGCGTACAATATTCCGGCAAATTATAGTGGTAAAAAAATAAAGCTCGAGGGTTTTATGAAAATCAGAAATGTTGAAAATGGTTCAGCAGGCTTATTATTGCGAATTGACGGCAATGGAAATACCCTAGAGTTTGACAATATGCAAGACCAGAACGTTACCGGAACGAGGGACTGGCAGAAATACAGTATAACGCTCAAATACCCGGAGGAAGCAGAAAATATTATCGTGGCAGGCATATTAATGGGTAAAGGCGAGGCCTGGTTTGACGATTTCACCCTTTCTATCGATGGCAAGAACATCCAATCCTTAAAAAAAGAAAAAAAGCAAATAGTAAAAGCCCAGCTTGATAAGGAGTTTGATAAAGGATCTTTGATTACACTGACCAACCCGGACACAAAAACAATTGAAAACCTTGCATTATTAGGCAGAGTCTGGGGATTCCTCAAATATCATCACCCCCAAATTGCGCAAGGTAACTACCAATGGGACTATGCACTTTTTAGGTTTTTACCCGCATACACAAAGGTAAGTAGTAATAGCGAAAGAGACCAACTACTTATCGATTGGATAGATTCACTGGGTGAAGTAGAAGCATGCTCATCGTGCCAACCTACCGATAAAAAAGCTTTTCAAAAGCCTGACTTAAATTGGATATATAGCCAAAATGAAGACCTAAAAATCAAGTTGACCCATATTTACAATAACCGTTCCCAAGGCAAGCACTATTACATCGGTATGTACCCAAATGTTGGAAACCCAAACTTTAAAAATGAAAAACCATACGCTGACATGTCGTTCCCTGACGACGGTTTCAGACTACTATCGCTTTATCGGTACTGGAATATGATCAATTACTTTTTCCCTTACAAACACCTTATGGATGATGATTGGAATCAAAAACTGCAAGAATATATTCCCTTGTTTGTCAACGCAAAAGATGAATTAGAATACGAATTAGCGACCGTTCAAATCATTGGGGATATAAAAGATACGCACGCAAACCTCTGGGGTGGTGCCGACCATCTAGACCAATGGAAAGGTGCTAACTATCCGCCAATTCATGTTCGCTTCGTTGAAGATCAGTTGGTTGTAACCGATTATTACAATCAAGAACGCAGAAAAGAAGTCGGACTAAAGATCGGTGATGTCATTACCAAAATAAACGGTAGTCCAATCCATAAAATAGTACAAGAAAAATTAAGGTATTACCCTGCTTCAAATATACCCACCCAACTAAGGGATATTTCGCATGATATTTTACGATCAAATACCAATAGTATCGATATCGAATATATTTCGAACACCTCAATTCTAGAAACAAAAACCCTTCAGCTATACCCCAGAGATAGTTTGAATGTTTATCGTTGGTATAAGCGAACGGACGAAAAATCATTCAAAATGCTCGATCATAACATCGGTTATGTCTCGCTTCAAAATATTAAAGAAAAAGACATTAGCGAAATTAAACGTGCTTTTAAAAATACTAAAGGCATTATCATTGACATTCGTAATTATCCGTCCACCTTTGTTCCTTTCAGCTTAGGCTCCTATTTTGTTTCTGCATCAACACCCTTTGTAAAATTCACAACCGGTAACCTCAACAACCCCGGTGAATTTACTTTTACAAAGAATCTAAATATTCCAAGTCGAGGTAAAACCTATAAAGGAAAACTCGTTGTGCTAGTTAATGAACTATCTCAAAGTCAGGCAGAGTATACATCAATGGCTTTCAGAGCAGGTGATAATACCACAATTATCGGAAGCACAACTGCTGGAGCAGACGGTAATGTTTCCGATATATTACTCCCCGGTGGACTAAGGACCATGATTTCTGGTATTGGTGTAAATTATCCCGATGGAAAGGAAACCCAGCGTATTGGAATAGTACCCGATATTGAAATCAAGCCCACAATTCAAGGCATAAGTAATGGATAAGATGAATTAATCGAGAAAGCTATTGAAGTGATATCAAAAGAATAAAAATCGCTGATAGGATTCTGTAAGATGGAACAAAAATGGTAGTAGCGTCTCATAATCTAAGTATTATGAGACGCTACTGCTATACAAGGCACAACAAGCAAATCAACGCTTTACCCCCCTCCCACTTTGGTCGTTTATGTTACTACTGATTTTTGCAGCCGTATCTAGTATGGTTTTCCGTATAGGAGTAGGCTCCCAATCGAAGATCGCTTTGGTATTCCCCGCATCAGCATAATAATTCTTTCCTGCCAAAGGTAAAAAGCCTTTTAATTCCTTATCAAAATTCGATAAAAACCGCACCAGAAAATTAGGCGTAATGCTGGGCGCATTAATTTCTGTCCAGCACTGATCATTAATGTACTCATCACCAGCCAGCTTACCCATCATAGTAACCATTGATGAAGTCATAACAACCCGTTTTACACCTGCCTTATGTGCAGCCTTAAAAACACGAGTCGTACCTTCTACTGCAGGCCGTATTAGTATGTTTTCGTTTGGGTACCTTCTGGAAATAAGGAGAGGCGATATGCATCATGAAATCGCACCCGTCTATTGCTTAGTCCCATCCTTCATCGCTAAGCAAGTCCAATGCACAAAATTCAATTTTCCCCTGGGTATCCACATATCCAGAAAGTGTATCCAGCACAACATTGGATTTCTCCATGTTTCTGAGCGTACCCCGTATCTGATATCCATTCGTAATGAGTTCAAGTGCACAATGCAGACCTACATAGCCTGTGACACCTGTCAATAAAACCCTTTTTAACACTTTAGATTTATATTTTTTCAGGAAATGATAATCGTTAACTAATGCCTGATGCAATTAGATGGAATGTGATCACTTTAAAATATATCATTTTATTTTGATATTTTCGTTACTGTTCTCGGTTTCGGTTCAGTCTACCAATGTACTGATAACCGAACTAATATACTGTAACGAAACACACACCCATCCTGCTAATTGGCACCATACCCAAATATTATATCATTTAAATATGTATACAAAATACATACGGTGCAGCAGCTCATCGATTGTTATGTATTTAATAATAAACTAATGCAGGAATTGCTGTCCATGATAGCTAATCATAAAAGCATCAGGTAACAAAATCTATCTTTCTGAACCTTCAGGACACCTTAAATTAAGCGACTAAAACCTAAATGTCCGAAAGTATGCGTAACCAAACAGCAGAAAAAAATTCATTAACAAAATGGCCATATTTTCTGGTTTAAGATTGACCGCTAAAAACTTACCTCCCGACCCTGATTTTTCTAACAATCCTGAAGGTATAATAATCAAAGAAAACGAAGGGAAAATATGGTACATCGGAAATGAGTGAAAAGCGCACGTAAATATCAAATGGCAAAAAGCCTTTCTATATCCCAGAAATACCAATCCTATCAGAAAAATGACCTCCGGAGATGGTATTCCTGTGCATAAAGACCAAAGCGAAGAAGAATTGCTATCCATCTAAAAAAGAAAGAAGAGAAATCACCACGGGAAATATTAAACAGAAAGGTTAAACTGGAGATCTAATCTAGGTTATCAGAAATATTTGGCATAGCTTTTCCAATATATACAATGAGGATGTAGTAATAGTATTCGTTTACGCCCCCTCCGGTTTCGAAGACTATTTCCGCGAAATAGGTACCCAAACATCGAGGATAACCTGAGATTTACTCCTGAAAACTGAAGCCGGAGAAACAAAAATTTGGATTAGTTATTAAAACCTGCCCCTCGCTACACTATATTAAACCACAACCTCATATCAATAATACCTCGCTATATGTTCATGATATTCCTGTTCCAAAACAAAAACCATAAACCGGCGTGGCGGCCTATGAGATTTGCATAATGTACCGTTTTTGTGTTAAGCTACCTTTTCCACTTACGTAACCTACTGTAAGTTGCAGGAACATAGCGCGTAGAAGATAAAAGATAAGGAAGCGTTCGGTATCCCGCTCTATATTTAACCCCTTCCCTAGAAGTGCTGATTTTTGTAATTATAATCTCATGACTTTCGATACTTCCCCCCCTTATCATAAAACAAAGAATACATTATGAAAAATCTACTCAGTCCCATCATACCTTCTACAATCTTTTGCGCTTAGATAAAGGCACAGTAGTATACAGTACCCATTATCGATATGCATATCCATGCCTATAGGAATAGCAATAATTAGGATGATGCTCGGAATGGACTATCGCAATCCTTTAAAAAACGAAATATGCCAAGGAGCCACAACAGCAGACGAATAAAGGATAAAGACCTTCAAGCGATTTGTAGGCCACAACATTGTCCTTGCTGTCACCTCTGATGATCATTTATGGGCTGATCATGATCCCGAAATGCTATGGGTTAGTGGAAGAGATATGCCATTAGATAGCTTGAAAAAAAGTGCGTAATAGGCAAGTGTCAACCATCACGGAACTCAGACCATTTTATAAAGGCATCACCGCTTACCATTATAACCAAAAGTTCATCTTCGATTTAGCAGAAAAACGAAATGTACCCTTAAATATGGGTACCGCCACACTTTAGCTAAGTTTTGACCTACCCTCCAATCCAATTGGATAGGTCGGTGTTTATTTAGTTTGCTAAGATTATCGTACCAACCTAAAGGGCCTTTCTACTTTTATATACTATACCTCTGAAGAAAGTCAGATAGCCCTGAGGGAACATAAAAAAGCTATCTGACCAGTCAATAATAGGTTCTTTTACGATCTACTACATGCCAATCCGTGATATCCCCATTTCTGTTTATTTATTACGCAACAAATTATTTATATTAATGAAGGACCAGCAGAAGCTTCTGTTTACCTTCTGTAATTAATGAAAAGACGATCAACCAATATTAAAAACTAATTCTTATGAAATGGCTGTATGATAATTGGTATAAGTCAACTTTATTTCTAGCTGTTTATTTATTGGTCTTTTTAATACTTTTTGTGCTTAAAACAGATTTTGCCCTCTTCCTTATCTGGTTGCAATTTGTTGTATACCTAATACACCAATTTGAGGAATACATTTTACCGGGAGGTTTTGTAGCTTTTTTCAATAAAAATCTATTACAGTCCAAAATAGCTGACTATCCTCTCGATAAAAAAGCATCGTTCTGGATTAATATTCCCATCATTTTTATTGCTTTTCCCCTGTCTGCTATTTTAGCTGGAACCCTGGATATCGCTATAGGTATATGGACCGCCTATTTTTCAGTCATCAATGCAGCTTCGCACGTAGGAATGTCTTTTAAGTATAAGTATAATCCGGGGCTACTAGTAAGTATGTTTTTAAACATTCCGGTTGGACTCTATACCATCTATTTTTTTGCATCAGAAAATCTAATTTCCTTCCAACATCAACTGATAGGATGCGGCATTGGACTACTGACGCAAGCCGCTGTCATGATCTATGGATTTAGGGTGCTTAAACCCAAAGTCAACCCATGACACTAAACCAATAGGCCGTAATGCATGCAACGTGTAAAAGCCAGCAAATGACATATTTCAACTCTTTACCCTCAAAACCTTGCATTCGACGTATCATTTTTTATGTTTGAGGCATTATACTTAAAAAACTATAGTCTATGCGGACTAAATACCTGGGGCTATATCTCCAACTGACACTGCTATTATTACTGCCCACTGCTACCTACGGACAGCTCTTTCAATGTGATGGCACCGGCCTTCCTGAATTCTATTCTATGTATGGAGGTACCGGTCAGTTTACCCAACACACCAACGATGCCATCAATACCTTTATCGATGCGGAAGAAGCGATAGCCGCTGGTAATTACAGCTCAGCTAAAACCCTTATCAACAATCTCTTCAACACCTACCCCAAAGGCAGTACTTCCTGGTGGAACGTCTTTAATGCTCCTCGTGGGACTAACCTTGGTACGCCGCATGCCTATTACGGCGTACGCATGCTGGAAGATATCGCTGATTACAACCTCAATCCCAACCTCAACCCCGACGTACAAACCGTCAATATGTCTGTCGTTTTAGTAGGCTGCTCGCAAGGCATTCAACCCCGCAATAACCTTGAATTACAAAATGGAACCGGTGCCTTTGTCACCCACCAACTGGATAGTCGCATCCAAGAGGACGAATACTGCATGGTCGACCAGTCCCTCGATCTTTTCCTACAATACATCAAAGCGATTACCAATGGCAGACTAGAAGTCAATGTCAACTTCATCGAACTACCCAATCTATGCATGAACGTCAGTGTAACGCGAAACCCACCCTATCTGGCAACGGGGAGTATTGGTCCTGTTTGGAATAATTTGAATGAAACTTCCAAAAATGAAACCGACTGGTTCTGGATAATCTACCCATCTCACCTGCCTCTGTATCCCGATTTTGAAGATAAATCATTTATTACCGGCGGTATGGGATCCGACTCCAAAGGTGGCCCCGTATTTATCATTGACGATTCCTGGCTGGTACGAAAGCCACCACATTTAGGGGATGGCTACTATACAGATATTGAGCGAAGAATTTATCTCCCACAGTGGCTACAGCACGAATTTTATCACCATCTATACCGGATCTATCCCGAATTTAAACTAGAAGTAAATGGCCATGATTGGTTCAATCGATCCTTTTGGCCTAATGATTTTACCGGCCAGTTTGAAGCCGACTATTATGCAGAATCCCTCCATAAACGCTTACAAAGCGCTTGCGTACATTTATCGAACAAGTTGATCACCCGCAATGATGAGCCTCATCTGGATTTGTCAGCAACTATGACTCCTGAAGAATTGTTGGGCTCCTACGCCCTCGATAATGTAGGTAATCCGTGGCATATTGGTCAAATCATCCGATCAGGTAACCAATATTACTGGCGCAACAGTGCCAATGTCCAATGGCGCGTAACCCCCAAATTAGAGGAAGGAATATTAGAAACCGGCTCTGACTCGCCCTACCCCGGCCAAAATTTCAAACTGGAAACGTACCGCACCCCCGATGGCGACCGTATCCCCGGTACCATAGGCTTGATCTTTCAGGGCGAATTATACCGTAAACAATTCAATTTATTGCGCCAAACCGCTCCCCTTGAAATTACCATGGGCCAATACACCCAAGCCTGTGCCAATAACGAAACCGGTCAGATTATTAAGGCAAACGGTCAGTTTTTTTGGGAAACCAACCGTAAAGAATTATGGCCCCTAAACCCCGATTCCAACAACGAACGTTTCCTGCTGGGGCCCGAGAGCCCCAACCCAGGTGCAGCCTTCAATCTGATATTGCAGGACGAAGTCTGCGGCCTCCATAAAACTGGTTTCCGTTACCAACATAATTACTTCTGGCGACCTAAACGCAATCCAGATAACCCCAACCCAAAACTGGTTAACCCACTGGCGGATCTGGCTTTCGCCGAAAACTTTACCCGCCAATCTATTGACGTTTCCACTGTCTTTGCCGATGAAGAGCAAGAAACCTTAAACCTATATGCCAGCAGCAGTGACCCCAGTGAACTGGAAGTCGAAATACAAGGAAATCAACTCCTTTTATCAGGAG
>JABSSK010000178.1 GCA_013214265.1 Saprospiraceae bacterium
GGTGTTTTACGGCTGTGGCGCACGCTGAGACTAGAGAAAAGTAAAATATATAACGAACTTACACGAGCGATCTCGTTAGCAGGGTGTTCATGAACAATCTTAATAAACTGAGGCAGGGGGTTTTTGCACACTCTGCCGTTAGCTACCATTTAAAACCCAAAACGTGCTAATCATTCAGCGGTTTGTGTTAGTACAGAATTGAAAGTCAGCGTAGCTTTGCAATAAAACGAAATGAGCGAACCGATAATACATTCAGAATCAATTGCTGAAATCCGAACAGTGTTTGGTTTGGAGAAATCAACTCACCCACTAATCACCATACTTGATACGGAAAAACTCACTTATGGAGCGGAAACTGTTGGCAAACGATTTTCTTCCGACTTGTACTGTGTTGCTTTAAAAGACTCTAATTGCGGAATAGATTACGGACGTAATCCTTACGATTTTGATGATGGCGTATTAATTTTCACAGCACCTAAACAAGTGATAACTGTTAAGAAACCACAAGCACTTGATGAAGTGAAAGGCTGGATGCTTTACTTCCATCCTGACCTAATTAGAAATACCAGTCTTGGTTCAAAGATTGATTCTTACAATTTCTTTAACTACGAAGTTAATGAAGCTCTACATCTTTCCGAAAATGAGCAAAATACACTAAATCAAATCATTCAACTCATTCAGGACGAAATCAAAGAACGAATTGATAATCACAGTAAACAAGTTTTGGTTTCCAATATCGAATTGTTGCTTAATTACAGCAAAAGATTTTACGAAAGACAATTCAATACGCGTTCGGCCACCAACTCTGACATCGTTTCCAAGGTAGAACTATTACTAAAAGAGTATTATTCCGTTAATCAACTTATAGAAAAAGGACAACCGACCATTCAATATTTAGCCGACAACTGTCATTTATCCGCAAGTTATTTGAGTGATTTACTTGCAAAAGAGACAGGACGTTCAGCCAAAGACCACATAAATGATTTTATAGTAGACAAAGCAAAACACTTGCTACTTGGAACTACCGATTCAATTAGCGGAATAGCTTACACTTTGGGCTTCAATTATCCACATTATTTTGGCAGGTTATTCAAACAAAAAACAGGAAAAACACCACAAGAATACAGACAACTTAATTAAAGAGAAGGAAGCCAAATGGCTTCCTTCTCTTTTTTCTGCGATTTGTGTTTAACCTTCCCCTATTCGTGTTAATCTGCTCATTAAAACACTCGGATATTTGCTTCATCAAATCATTAAAAATGCAAAAAACATGAAACATAAAATTTTAGTAACAGGAGCAAGCGGAGCTTTTGGAAGTTTAGCTTCTATTCAATTAGCTGAAAACGGTCATCAGGTGGTAGGGACAATGCGTTCCATTTCAGGTAAAAATGAAACTATTGCCAATGAATTGAAATCCAAAGGCGTGTCACTAGTTGAAATGGATGTTACCAATGAAAAAAGTGTTGATGAAGGAGTAAAATCAGCCATTGAACTACTGGACGGTTTGGATACTGTTTTCAACAATGCAGGAATAGGAGCAAATGGAATTCTTGAGACATTTACGGCAGAAGATATTCAAAAAGTTTTTGATGTAAACGTTTTTGGAGTCCAACGACTTCTTCGAGCAGTTTTGCCTCATTTCAGACGACAAGGTAAGGGAACAATTATTCATACCTCAAGTTGTATAGGTCGAATTACCACACCTTTTCTTGCTGCTTATTCTGCATCAAAGTACGCATTAGAATCTTTGGCAGAAGGTTATCGTGCCGAACTCTCAGGATTTGGAATTGAATCTTGCATTATAGAACCAGGAGGAATGCCAACTGCTTTTATGGGAGCAATGCTCAAGCCAAGCGACTCGGTACGAGCACAACAATATGGTGATATGGCTTATGCGCCTGATGCTTCTCTAAATGGATATGTTCAATATTTGGAATCTAATCCTATGCAAAGACCAGATAGAATAGCTGAAGCAGTTACCGAACTGGTTAAATTACCATTTGGTAAAAAGCCATTTAGAACTGTTGTTGATTTTGCAGGCCTTAAAGAGCCTATTGAAAATTACAACAATGTATTGAAACAAACCACTCAACAAATGTATGCAGCCAACGGAATTGAGAATTTACTTGAATTAAATCAAAATTAGGATGAATCAGACAATATTAATAACAGGAGCAAGTAGTGGAATTGGAAAAGCAACTGCCATACAATTTCAGAAAAAAGGATGGAATATAATCGCAACAATGCGTAAGCCCGAAAATGAAACTGAGCTGAACCAACTTGAAAATATTCAAATTGAAAGATTGGACGTATTAGATCTTAATTCGATTGAGCAATCCATAAAGAATGGAATTAAAAAATTCGGGAAGATTGATGCAATAGTTAATAACGCTGGTTATGGTGCATATGGTCCTCTCGAATCATTTCCAAGAGAGAACATCATCCGACAATTTAATACCAATGTCATTGGATTGATGGATGTAACAAGAGCTATTACACCTCACTTTAGAGTAAGTAATTCCGGGGTTATTGTGAACATCTCTTCCATTGGTGGTCAAATGACTTTCCCGCTTGGGAGCCTTTACCATGGGACGAAATTTGCCGTTGAAGGTATTTCTGAATCACTTCATTATGAAATGAAATCAATTGGAGTGAAGGTAAAAATTGTAGAACCAGGAATGATAGCAACAGATTTTGGAGGTCGTTCGTTTGATTTTCAAGCTGGTGACATTGCCGAATACCAACCTATTATAGGGGCATTAATGAAGCAATGGCAAAATCCGAATAATACCGTTTCACCACCAAGTTTGGTAGCTGAAGTCATTTATAATGCTGTAACGGATGGAACAGACCAACTAAGATACCGAGCAGGTAATGATGCTAACTTCTTACTTGACAACCGAAAGAAAATGTCTGATAGCGAGTTTTTTGAAATGATGAGTAAGCAATTGGGAAAATAAAAAACTTAGCTAACAAAGTGTATAAGCAATAGCGGTTTGAGTACATACTTGAACCGTTTTTGCGTTTAAATAGGACTCCCTCAAAAGTAAATAATACCTGCCGGTTCTTGGGTTTGTGCGGTAAAAAGCCAGAATATGTTATTTCCAAATGCAAGGAAATAGGATATCTTTTGGAAATAAGCTTGCACTTGTATCATTCGTTACACATCTTCTAGTGAGATTACCCAAAGTTTATCTAAAACACCTTTTGAGACGGCGCTTAATTCAGATAATCGCTGAGGTTTGATGTATTCCCTTGTTCCGTGGGATGGCTTGACCAAGGTATTTTTTAAAAGACTGAGTACGAATATGGGACACGATACGGTTGATCTTCGAGTGGTATTGGGTGCCTTGCTGATTAAGCATATTGAGGACCTAAGCGATGAGGACACCATCACCTATATTCAAGAAAACATCTACGCGCAGTTTTTTGTAAGTTTCAGCACCTTTCAAGCTAAACCGATTTTTGCACCAAGTTTATTTGTGGAGATTCGTCACCGTTTGGGTTTTGAAGGCAGCCAGAACCTCAATGATGAGGTGATCAAGCATAATAAGTCATTAGGTATGGTCAAACATCGGGCAAATAAGTCTGCTACAATACCATCGCCTCGAAACCAGAGGTGACCATTAAGGGGACAGTGGCAGTAGATGCCTCAGTGAGTCCCTTACACATTGCTTATCCTACCGATGCTAGTTTATTGAGCTACGCTAGAGAACACAGTGAACAACTCATTGATCTACTCTACGAATCAGCTCCCCAGCAGTGGCCTGTTAAGCCTAGGACTTATCGGCGTAATGAACGTAGAGACTATCTGCTATTCAGCAAAAAGCGTAAGAAAAATAGAAAGCTGATTAGGCAGGCCGTGGGTAAACAACTGCGCTATTTGCGTCGCAATATCGGTACGCTTCATCGGATGCTAGACCAGTTAGAAGATCAAGCCTTACCAGTCGTATGGGAACAGCTGGACTGGCGTCATTTTTTGGATTATTCAAGAGCTATATCGACAGCAAGAGATATTATATCGAGATGGCCGCAAACGCATCGATGATAGGAACATTGGTATTGAGCAGCCCCATGCTCGCCCAATCAAACGTGGTAAGCCTGGCAAAAAAGATACCGAGTTCGGCCCTAAAATGAATGTTTCACTGCGTGAAGGCATCACTAAAGTCGATCAGGTCAAATTTAACAACTTACATAAATCTGCTTACCTACATGAGCGAATCGAGGCTAATAAGACCCTTTATGGCTATTACCCTAAAGTTGTAATAGCGAATAAAATCTATCGAACCCGAGCTAATTCCAAAAGGAAAAGCAGTGCAAGCAAAATAATAAACGAAATGCTATTGAAGGTAAATTTGGTCAAGCCAAACTCAAATATGGTGTAATAGTCCCGACAAATCGATTCTACACTTTGACCTCCATCATACTTGGCCAATATGTCTAGTCTCTGTTTTCGGTGTACTTACTTTATCACATTTCACATCTTTTGAAAGTCAGATAATTGTATCCGTTTTTCTACTTATAATGTGGTTACGCTTTTGGCGAAGAGAACATTTGGGCTATTACAAAAACAATTGATTAAAAGCTGGTAACAAACACTATCATCAATAAGCTAAATGAGCAACTTGCAAAGGCTGGTATTATCCGATACTTTAGTAGAAATTTGAAAAGCCCAGCTTACAGATGACAGTTGGACGTTGTGTACAATTAAATTAAATATTAATGAGAATAAGAAAACTAACTATTTTAGGTTTAATACTCTTTTTGACACTTACAAAAGTATTTGCTCAAGATACTATTTGCGTAAATCAAACTATAAAACACTCAATAGAATCCAAATACTTAAATGAAAGTAGAGACTATTGGGTTAGTTTACCACTTTATTACTCTGATTCATTAAGTTATCCTGTTATTTATGTTTTTGATGCTGAATGGAGATTCGACTTAATTAAAAGCATTACATTCGACTTAGGAGCTAATAAAAAAATACAAAATTCTATTGTTATTGGAGTTCCACATATTGAAATGGAAAAGAAAAGAGGACAAGACCTTACTTTTAGCCAATCACGAACAGAATATGATGGTGATACAGTGGATTCTACTTGGTATAATGAGTCTAATTCTGGAAGTGGTATGAGATTTTATAATTATTTGACAAAAGAATTGATTCCTGATGTTAACAGACTCTATTCAACAAATAATCATGAAACTTTGATTGGCCATTCTTATGGAGGCTATTTTGGCGCTTATATTCTTTCGCTAGAACATCCTTTTGAGATTATTCATATGTATGACCCTGCAATTTGGTACAGTAATGGAGAAGTTATAAGAAATTTTAAAAACAAGACTTATACTCAAAAAACCAAAATATATCTGACCTATCAACCGGTGCCTAAATTTCATAAAAGCAAAATAGAAGAATTTAATTAAGAGCTTGAAACAAATAAGTACATTGAATTAACATCAGATTATTATGAAAACGATACTCATAACTCCTTGTTCTTAGATAGTTTTTACAAGGGAATGTTGAAAACAAACGAATAACTGTACACAACAACATCTAAACTGTATTAAAACGCAGTTTAGCCAAACCGCTGGCCGTCATTTGCTCTTAAAATGCATCCATATCTATGATGACAAAATTTTATCCAATTCTTCTTCTAATAGGCTGGCTTTCGATTTCTACCGAGTGTAATTCCCAAGAAAACTACTTGAACTATCATTCGAAAGTAATTGAATGCGAACAGCTAATTGTTAGAGGGAAATATAATTTGGCAATCCATAAATTTGACTCTCTTTTTAGTCAGTTTGACTTTTTGTTTCTAAGAGATATCAAAGTTGCCACTGAACTCAGTACATATGAAAAAGAGTATGAATTAGGATTAAAGTTCTTAAGGCTTGGAATAAAGGCTGGCTGGACACTTGAGGCTATCAACAAAAATGACAATTTAATATCTTTAAGAGAACAGCCGGAATGGGCTAAAACAACGCCAACATATGATTCTCTTCACAAAATATACCTATCAAGACTAAACTTTCAGATTAAAGAACAAGTCCGTGAAATGTTTAAGAAAGACCAGAAAAAGGCCCTTGGTGCGTTTATAAGAATTGGACAAAAGGCTAAAAGGAGATATTCTGAAAGAAAATTTGCTCCCCATAGCGAAAATCAGTTAGAAAAACTGGAGCAAATCTTAAATGAATATGGTTATCCAGGTGAACGACTTATTGGGAACAATTGGTGGGGTTCGGTGATTTTAAGCCATCACAATTCGATTTCAGTGAATTACAATTCTAACGACACGCTATATGATCATTTAAGGCCGAAATTATTGAATGCATTGCAACAAGGTGAAATATCACCGTATGAATTAGCTCAAATAGAAGACTGGAGGATTGCTGCTTTGAACGATCATGAATTAACATCACATGGATTCATTGGAAAGATTCCCGACAAATCTGAACTAGACAAAGTGAATGAAAATCGATCAGAAATTAGTCTAAGAAGTATTGAGCTTCGAAATAATCTAATCGATATTGAAAATTCAACAGGATTGAATTTGTATTTACCAAAAGGGTGGCAGAACGGTACAATAAAAATTGAAGAAAAATAAATAGTTGCCAACAATTTGTATAGTGCATAGCATCCTACGGGATGATACGATACCGAATGTTAGTCTCAATAAAATGGATATATGATGATACAAGGTTCATATTATAAAAGCAAAATGAAATCATTAATACTGGTTTTGATCTTTTCAATGGCTCATTCAGTTACTTTATCATCGCAGGATCAAATAACAATCAATGACTACAATCGGGCTGTTGGATTTATGCAAGAAAATGTTATTAACAAAAAAGCATTTAATCTGGAAATTCAACCAAACTGGTTTCCTGATAGTAGTGGAGTATGGTTTATTCATCATTCGCCTGATGATAAAAAATATCTCAAAATTACTTTTCCTGATCTCCAACAGTCAGATCTATTCGATCATAAAAAGCTTTCTAAAGTTCTTTCAGATTCACTCGGAGTCGAGATGAAAGCAAATGATCTTACCATTACTCGAATTGCGTACAAGAATCCAAAGGAGTTGATAATAAGTGCAAGGAACAAATCATATGTTTTAAATACATATACTTATTCCCTTAGCACACCAGAAAAAGAGACAGTTAGAAATGAAAATGAAATCCCATCTCCAAAAAATGAATGGATAGCCTATAAAAAAGATTATAACCTTTTCATTAAATCTACTAAAACAGATGAAATCAAACAATTAAGCACAAAAGGGAAAAAAAATTATGAATACGCTTCCTGGTACGGATGGGATGATATTATGTATGGTGAAAATGCCGAACGCCCGGATCGTTTTGGCTTAAATTGGTCCGAGGATAGTAAATGGATTTCAACTAACATTTGTGATTTAAGATCTGCACAAAAAATGTATTTACTAGATCACAGCATCGATAGTTTGTATAGACCGCAATTATTATCCTATTATCGTGGATCTCCAGGAGATACTGCCATGGTATATATGGAGCCTGTTTTTTTTAATATTGAAACTCGACAAGAGATAAAGCCCAACTTACCCAGAAGCACCCATATTAACAGTATTCGCGTAGCATGGTCTAAAAAACCCGGTAAAGTTTTTCTCGAAAGAACCTCTCGTGGCTATCAAAATATCGATATTTATTTATTTGACCTGGAGACTAAAAAACTTGACAACTTATATAAAGAAACAAGTGAAACAAATATCGATAACTTCCGCGCTGAATATGCGAAAGAAAGTAATCTCATATTTCTCTTATCAGAGAAGAGTGGCTGGCGACAACTGTACAGTTTAGATGTACAAACCAGAAAAGAAAAAGCAATAACAAGAGGTGATTTTTACATTCACAATATTAAGAGGATAGATGAAGAAAATCAAAAAATATACTTCACAGCCTCCGGTAAGGAAAAGGGTCGAAATCCCTATTACCAGCACTTGTACAGCATATCATTTAATGGGGAACACTTAAAACTGCTTACACCTGAAGATCGTAATCACCGAGTCAGCATCTCCCCTGCTGGTAAATATATATTCGATAATTATTCGACGGTTAATATTCCAACGAAAACCGTGTTAAGAGAAGCGAGCTCAGGCGAAATTCTTAAAGAAATAGCACAGGCAGATGTTAGTTTATTAGAAGACTGGACTCCTCCGGAAATATTTACGGCCACAGCTCGAGATGAAAAAACGACTATATACGGAGCTCTCTGGAAGCCAACTAATTTTGACTCTAACAAGACCTATCCCGTAATTGAATTGAGCTATACCGGACCGCATACACAAATATTTCCAAAGGATTTTTCAGGAGCCTTAGGATTACAGCCTTATGCAGAGTTGGGGTTTGTAGTCGTGGTAGTAGATGGACTCGGTTCATCAGGCCGTTCAAAAGAATTTCATAATTACTCTTATAAAAACCTGGGTGGAAACCTAGAAGATCATGTTAAAGCTATAAAACAACTCGGAAATAAATATAACTGGATTGACACTGATAAAGTGGGCATATTTGGTCATTCTGCAGGCGGCTATGATGCAGGTCATGCCGTTCTGGCTTATCCTGATTTTTACAAAGTTGCAGTAGCTAGTTCGGCCGATCACGATCACAGGATGGAAAAAGCATGGTGGCCTGAAATGTACATGGGCTGGCCTGTTGATTCTGCATATCATTTGCAATCCAATATCACAATGGCAGGTAATCTTAAAGGTAAACTACTAATCACCCATGGAGGAATAGATGAAAATGTTAACCCATCAGCTACGTTTAAGCTTGCAGAAGCATTAATTAAAGCTGACAAGCAGTTCGATATGTTGATCCTACCCAGCCAAAGACATGGATATAGAGGACAGCATCAAAAGTATTTCACTAAATTAAGATGGAACTATTTTGTAGAGCATTTAAGAGGAGTTGAGCCAATATGGAATTTTAAATGGAACAATTCAGATGAATAAAACAGAGAATTATATTAGGTGAAATGTATTAAAACGCAGCTTAGCCAAACCGCTAGCTGCAACCTACAGAACCGAAAGAATTAAGATGAATAGCTTAATAGGAGATATAGTTTAACTGATTTTATTCTCAACGGTTATTTCTTGCAACGGACAAGTCAAAAACAATAATGAATCCACTGACCTCCTCCCTAAAAAGCGTGTCCAATCAAAAGTAAAGAATTTCGATAAATTGCTTAACTAAAAAAAAGATAATA
>JABSSK010000179.1 GCA_013214265.1 Saprospiraceae bacterium
ACAGTGGGAGGGATCAGGGCAACACGGTTGAATACCGTTACTTTTGTTACACCTATTTTCATGATTAAAATGTTTTAAGTTTCAGTTCTGGCAATGGTTCCTACCTAGCGAAGCAGACATACAGCCTAACCAAAAAGGACGGCTTTCGTTCGCACTAATAGCAATTAATCACACATTAGTATGGTCAAAAGGTAGTAAAAAATAAATGGCTCTAACCAACCCTCGACTGAAATGTACCCAACAAAAGGAGGAATATATACCTAATTTCGGACGTCCACGGAACGATAAGCATCAATAACGGCTTGTTCTCCCTCCGCTCCCTCGCGTGCATTACCGTGTTCCATGCCCAGTATATCTGTGAATCCTTTTTGATGAATGTACTTAAAGACATTAGCATAATTGATCTCACCTGTAGTTGGTTCTTTACGACCCGGATTGTCTCCAATTTGGAAATACGCAATCTCATCCCATGCTTTCTCGATATTCGGAATTAAATTACCTTCCATAATCTGTTGGTGATAAATATCGAATAATATTTTGCAGGCTGGGCTATTTACGGACCGGCAAATTTCAAAAGCCTGAGCAGCTTTGGTTAAGAATAAACCAGGGTGATCCCGAAAATTTAGGGGCTCCAATACCATAACCAAGCCATGCGGTTCCAATAAAGCACTGGCTTGCTTTAGAGACTCAATTACATTGGCTGTCTGATACCCCATGTCCTGACGTAAGTCAACATGACCCGGCACGACGGTCATCCACTTGGCATTTACTCTTTTTGCTACTTCAATGGACTCCTTTATTTGAGCTAAAAATTCAGCACGCCAATCTGCTTTCCCACTGGCTAAGTTAGGCTCTTTCCAATAAATCTGGTGGGCAACGAATACGCCCATAGTCAGTCCTCTTTTTTCCATAGCCGCAGCCATTTTCGTTTGTAATTCTAGGCTGCGTGATTTCATTCCGTTGTCCTCAAAAGCATGAAATCCTTGATCAGCCATAAAGTTCAACTGATCAATGGGATCCTTTCCTGCCGAGTGGCGAAACATACCCAGATGAGGTGCAAATTTTAACTGGAATCGGTCTGATGGATGTTCCTGATTTTGGTCCTGTGGTGAAAAGAGGTTTGTGCCAACAGCGCCCAAGGTTAGGGTACCCGCTGCGGAAAAAGAATGCGAAAGGAAATCTCGTCGTTTCATACTTAGGTCTTGAAGGTGAACAATTGCAGGCTTTTGCCCCATCTTCTTCTTAGGACATGCACCCGTTCTTTTGAGGAAAGTATACTGAATGCTGATGCCCACGCATCAGCTTGAGTTGCTTTTTCTGTAATTACAGTTATGGTTTCCTGATCCTGAATTCCATAGCCGGTGCGGGGGTCAATCAGGTGACTGTATTGAATGCCGTCATGTTCCAAAAACTGGTATCGGTCACCAGAAGTAGCAATAGCTTGATTCTCGAGGATCAGAATGGAGTCATTGGGTAATTGGACCTTCCAGCCTATATCATTAGGTGGTGCTGCACCACAGAGGATGTCTCCACCGCCATCAATTAAGAACTGGTTGATGCCTGATGTTCTGAATATCTCGGCCATTTGATCCAAAGCATATCCTTTTCCGATACCGCCAAAATCAAGTTCCATACCAGCATGCTTGAGTTTGACTGCCGTGTCGTATTTTTTTATCCGAATATACCTACTATTAACCTTTACTTTTGCTTGGTGCAGATCACTTTTATTCGGAAAATATTGTCTACGAAAAGCACGCCGCCATAGTCGGGAGAGTGGGCCGACTGTCACATCAAAGGCACCTCCGGATTGATTAAATATCTGTTTGGATATTTTTAATACAGTCCATAAATCTGTAGAGACAGCGTGCCAAGCCCCATCACCCGATTGGTTATCCAGTAAATTAACTTCACTATCAGGAAGGTAATCACTCAGGATTTGGTTCAACTGGTCCAATCGCGAAAAAGCATTTTCAGCCGCTATGTCGGCTGTAGATGCTTGGTCGGCAATTAGGATAACCCGAAACACGGTACCCATTTGGGGGTGTTGGTACTTGAAAGAGGTCAGTTCCTGCCCTTGTACTTCCCCCCAAAGGATACTGAAAGCGACTATCCACTTAATCATCAAACGACTTTAGTGACTCCGGGAACCGCTATGGGGTACTGCCCATTATCATCAGGAAGTATTTTTGGTAGTGCATCCCAAGCAAAGGTTTTGGGCATAAGGTCAACATTTGATTGCATTGCTTCATCCCAGGTGACTACTTGGCCGGAATAAGTAGCCATACGCCCCATAATGGCTGTTAGGGTACTTTTCGCGGCGTGTTCTGCATCGGCAAATTTATATTCCCCTTTTGCGATTGCCTCAAAAAGAACGTCGTGTTCAACCTGATAAGGGTTTGGGTCTTTTTTGTCATTGTACCGCATTATGGTATACCCACTTGGGGTTTTAAGAACACCGGGTTTGGGTGCTGAGCCATTTGTCCCTTGGAATGACTCGGTTACCCGGTTGGCAACACCTTGCCAATGGCGGCACTGGCTGAACATTTTGGTTCCGTCAGCATAGTCAAACTCCAGAAAATGATGATCAAAAATTTCTCCACTATCGGGTCCGGTACGGGTGCGGCGGCCGCCCATTCCGTATGCTTGAACGGGAAAGTCACCCTTGGCCCAGTTGCTGACGTCAATATTATGGATATGCTGTTCGCAAATATGATCTCCGCATAGCCAGTTGAAATAATACCAGTTGCGCATTTGGTATTCCATTTCCGTTTGGCCTTCTTCACGGGCATTCACCCAGACGCCTCCGCTGTTCCAATAGACATGGGAAGTGACAATATCACCAATAGCACCTTCTTGAATGGCTTCGATCCAATCTGTATATATTTTTTGATAACGGCGTTGTAGCCCCACTACAACATTTAATTTTTTGGCTTTGGCTTTTTCAGCTGCCGCTAAAATCCGCCTAATACCTGGAGCATCTGTAGCTAATGGTTTTTCGGCAAAAATATGCTTGCCTGCTTCTACTGCTGCTTCAAAATGCATGGGGCGAAACCCCGGTGGGGTAGTTAATATGATGACATCCGCTAATGGAATTACTTTCTTGTAGCCATCGAATCCAACAAATTTGTGCTCGTCTGGTACATCCATTCGGGTGATCATTGACTTTTCTTCACCCGAAATAGGGTTTACATACTGCGATTCGGATAATGTTGTATAGCATTTATCGAGCCTGTCTTGGAAGGCATCGCACATCGCAACAAGTTTGACGTTCTGGGCCGTGGACAAAGCTTGAAAGGCAGCTCCTGTTCCACGTCCACCACAACCTATCAAGCCCACACGGATGGTATCATCCATGGCGTTGCTATATGCTTTTCCTTCTAAGGCAGAGGCTATAAATAATCCCCCAGCAGCTAACGATGATTTTTTTACAAAAGACCTGCGGTCCATCTGGTTTTTGTTATTGTACATAGCATCTTGTTTAATCAACTATTATAGTTTTAAAAAAGGCCTCAATTTCTTCTTTAGTGAATGTCCCCATAGGTCGGACAATACGGAAACCGACAAAAGGAGAGTCGGGGTTCCACCAAATACTTTTTGGAATCTGTGGGTCACGAGCCTGCCACTTTGCTAAGGAAGGGGAACGTTGTGCACAACGGCAGGTAGCAGCATCGTCATCATATGCACCTCCTTTGACTACCCGATTGTGCTTGCCACTAATGGGATACTGCACGGTCTGAGGATCACTGGGATTCCAGTCGGAACGATCACTACGGTATGGATCCATAGTATACTCGGATACATTGCCCAACATATCAAAGACTCCCCAGGCATTCGGCTGTTTTTGCCCCACTAAATGATACTGATCATCTGAATTGTCAAAGTACCAAGCCATAGCATCTATTTCATCGTCGCTGGTAGGCGGAGTTTGATTCGCTTTGCAAGCATATTCCCATTCTGCTTCCGTGGGTAAGCGATAAAAATGACCAGTTTTATGATAGAGCCACTGGCAATATCTCAGTGCTGCTTGTTGGGTCATACTTACAGCCGGAAACCCACCTCTACTTCCCATTCCGTAGGTGAAATCCAAGTATGGTGGTGACGGGCGAGTAATTGCATCCACATTATAATCCGTAGTCGCCCCTTCGGAAGTGTCGAAGGCCTTTTCCCGAAAGGGTAAATACTGATCAAAAGTTATTTCGGTTGCACTAATAAAGAAGCCAGGCATAGTAACATCTAAAACGGTACTTTCATTATCCAAATGCCCATATTCAGAAGATGAACTACCTAAATTGAATTGACCAGGAGGTATAAATACGAGATCAATCACAAAATCTGTACCGGGGATGGTTTGAGAATAGTCCTTTTCTTGTCCATAGATGACAAAAGGGAGCAGGCATCCTATAAACACTTTAAAAACCGTGTGCATAATTCCTGTAAAAGATTTTACAGGAATATAATAAAATTAAATTACGAGTGACAGGGGTAATGGCAAAAATAGAATGGTAAATACGAGGTCTAACTAGGTAATAGTTTGGAAAAGCGATGCCGTACCAGTGCATTCAGGAGTATGATGTATACTTTCATACGCCTAAATGCTTGGCAGTTGGTAAGATTCAGGAAACCACCTTAATGCGATCAGCATATTTTTTTCGGACCTTATTAACCTTCGGAGCGACCACAAATGTGCAATATGGATTGCGGTTTCCTACCTTGGCGAAGTAATCTTGGTGCTCGATTTCAGCCGGGTAAAAAGCCTCTAAAGCGACCAATTCCGTAACGATTGGGTCCGTGTATATTTTTGATGCTGTATTTTGAATTACGTCTTCCGCAATTGTTTTCTGCTCTTGATTGTGATAAAAGATAATAGATCGGTACTGAGGTCCAACATCATTACCTTGCCGATTTGGAGTTGTCGGGTCATGAGCGGTAAAGAAAATTTCTAGTACTTCTCGGGTTGATATCATGGTTTCATCATAGTGAAACTGTACGACCTCCGCATGATTTGTCGTGCCTGTACATACGGTTCGGTAATCAGCAGTTGCTTGGCTATCACCAGCGTAGCCTGAAACGGCTTTTTCTACACCTATTACTTGTTTTAATGCGGCTTCGATACACCAAAAACATCCGCCACCCAGTGTTATTGCTGATAATTTGTTATCCATATTCAATTAGTTGAAGGAAAAATTAATAACTAAAACGTAGGAATCGACTAGCAGTTTACTGTAATGCTAAAGAATCGACCATCGACTGAGGTACATGATCGGTAATGGCGTGAAGGAACTGATCCAGTGCCAGACGCTTAGGATAATCCAGTTGGTAACTTATATTTTCAGTATAATAGGTCTGGAGATTAAAATCAGGATGGGGCGGTGGCAGGATAAACATGAGCTCCGGAATTTTGTCAATGCCTGATTGTAATGCCTGATTAAAGGCGATTAAAAAGTCGGGATCAATAGGGGAGTTACTGATCCAGGCTGCAAAAACAAAGGGCAACCCAGTATGGGACATCCAAGCTTCTCCTAGATCATAGACAAAAGGGTAGCGCTGTTCTAATCCGATAGTTCGATCACCAATAACCAAGCCACCTGTACGCCCTTCTATTTGATCAATAAATCCTTTTTTGGCAGGGATAAGGTTGGGTGTAAGCTGCCAGTATTCTTTCAGTAGAAAACGGGTGAGGGCAACGGATGTTCTGGAGTGGAAATCGAGAAAAATAGAATCGAGTTGATCGATTGGTTTTTCTGAAAAGATAGCTACAGTTTTGACTGAACCGTTAGTGCCGATACAAAAATCAGAAACTAGATGGGGAGCACTAAGATGCGGAATAACGGCTACGGGAACCAATCCAATATCAACCTGGCCAGATTCCAGCTTGGCGGCGCAAGCGGATGGAATATCCAATTGGAGATCAATTTGATTCGCAATGGGACTTCCCAGCAATCCGTACAATAGCGGTTTGGTATTTAAATAACTTACGGCAGAAACGGAGTAGGTATTTGATTTTAGTTTCATGGGCTATATCTGGATATCGTTAACTAACCAGGCTAGTCAGATGACTGATGTCGTTTTTAATTTTTAGTACAAATTGATCGGGACTGTAGTCAACCAGGTACAAGCCTGTGTTGGAATGATGGAACTGATCCATATCGGATAAAGGTTTGTTTTCTAATAGAGCCATCATACAGCGCATAGCACGGCCATGGCTACAGACTAATATTTTTTCTTCGGGACGTTCCTTCAGGTGATTGATAAAAATGAGCAGTCGGTCAGCTAATTCTTTGGCACTTTCTCCTTCGGGGATTCGCGCTGAATAGTCACCTACCTTCCACGCGGTGAGCATGGCATCGTAATCAATCTTCAAATCGGGTGTGGATGATTTACCTTCATAAATACCCCAACTCATTTCATTAATTTCTACAAATTGTTCCCAGGGAACCCCTTCGTTTATGAAAGGCGCAACCGTTTCATGGGTTCGTTTCAAGCCAGAAGTAAGAACGACGTCAAAGCCTATATTGGCATATTGATGAAAAAAAGCATCAGCTTGCTGCCGACCTGTATCATTTAGGGAAGAGTCGATCCCACTTCCCTGGATGATTCGGTTTTTATTTAGCTCGGTTTCGCCATGGCGAATGATATAGATTGTTTTCTCCATAATTTATTTGTTGACAACGGGCAAAGAAAGATAGCCTTTGAAAAGCTTATCATCGTCGAAGACGTGATCTGTATAATCGGTTATTATCTCATATAGCGTATTGCGTTCGATGGGTTGGCGGCCCACCCGACGGATGAGGGTTACCAGATCCTGTGTATTCATAGCTGGATTTTGTTCTTCTGCACCGGCCATGGAATAAATTTTAGTCGTATCGTCAATGGTGCCATCAATATCGTTTACACCGAATGCCAGTGAAAGTTGGGCGGTGGTTCTTCCGATCATAGGCCAGTAAGCCTTGATATGGTCAAAATTATCCAGATAGATGCGGCTGATGGCATAATTGCGGAGATCTTCGAGGGTTGTGCTTTCTGGGACATGTGACATTTCGTTATTTTCATTCCTGAATTTTAGAGGAATAAAGGTTTGAAAGCCACCTGTTTTATCTTGTAGTTGGCGCAGTTTTTCGAGGTGGTCAACACGGTGCAAAGCGGATTCAATATGTCCATAAAGCATGGTAGCATTTGATCGATTTCCTAGTTCGTGCCATATTTCATGAATGCGTAACCACTGTTCTCCGGAGCATTTACCTCCGGCAATCTGGTCTCTGATTTCGGGATGAAAAATTTCAGCTCCTCCTCCTGGCATGGAGTCGAGCCCAGCATCTTGCATGCGCTTCATGCCTTCTTCGTAAGAGATTTTTTCTTTTTTAAAGATATAGTGATATTCGACGGGAGTGAGACCTTTGATATGGAGTTCTGGCCGGTGGTTTTTGATACTTCGAAAAAGCGTTTCGTAAAATGCAACATCATATTGGGGCAAGACTCCACCGACAATGTGTACTTCTGTAACGGGCTCGTCGTCATATTTTTTGATAATATCCATGATATCATCATGGGTATATTCCCAACCTTCATCCCGCTTTTTTATCAGACGGGAGTAGGAGCAAAATGTACAGGTATAGAGGCAAATATTGGTGGGTTCGACGTGAAAGTTGCGATTAAAATAGGTTTTGTCCCCATGTTTTTTTTCTCGGATATGATTGGCTAGGCCACCTAGGTAGCCAATTGGGGCTTCATCAAAAAGGAGGATCCCTTCCTCTGGGGTAATCCGTTCTCCCTGAGCAACCTTTTGGGCAATCGTTTGTAGGCCAGTTGGGAGCGTCTCATCAGCGAGTATCGTAGAAATAGATTTTGCCTGTTGCATAAAGCTAAATTTATCTGTTATGAATAATAACAAGATTTCACAACTTTCAGTTTTATTTGAAAGTATTTTTATAAATATAGCCGCAAAGATAAAGAGTCGAGTAAAGAAAGTATATTTTTTGTTACTGAGCTCCTCACTTTAGTGAGGAGCTCAGTAACTTACACCCCATGCTCAGTATCCTCATACCCATCTACCAGTATCCTGTTTTTCCTCTAGTACAGGAATTACATAAACAAGCTCAAGGTCTTAATGTGCCGTGGGAAATTATTTGCTTGGATGATGGCTCCGAAGCCATTTGGAAAAATCAAAATCGATTACTCTCCAAATTGAAAGGAGTTAACTATCAGGAATCTGATGATAACCTGGGACGATCCTTGATTCGAAATACCCTCGCCCAAAAAGCACAATATCCTTATCTCCTGTTCATGGATTGTGACTCAGGGGTTGTGCGACCCGACTTTCTAGAACAGTACCTTGAGCATATTCATCCTCAAAGCGTTCTTTGTGGTGGAAGAGTATATGCTAAAGACCCACCCACGGACTCCAAATATATTTTGCATTGGGCATACGGTAAATCAAGAGAAGAACGCTCTGCCAACTCGCGAAAGAAATCCCCTTACCATGCTTTTATGAGCAATAACTTTGTCGTCCCTGCTTCCGTAATAACTGATTTCCCATTCGATGAAGCATTAACGCAGTACGGACACGAAGATACCCTCTTCGGAATAGCCTTAGAAACCGCAAATATTCCAGTAGTCCATATCGATAATCCGTTGCAGCATCTGGGACTGGAAACAACCGATGTATTCCTCCACAAATCAAGGCAAGCGCTGGAAAATCTTGCTTTTCTACGCAAAAACAAGCAATATATTAAAACACGACTTATACATGTGTATGACCAAATTGAGCAGAATGGAATGACCAGAACCGTTCAAACTATACTCCGTATTATACGACCGGTGTTGCGGTATAATTTACACTCCCGATCACCTAATCTCAGGTTTTTTGATGCATATCGACTTGAGCAATTTATCATATCTATGAGAAAATAGGCTTTCCGGTTGGGTACTTCCGAGGGAGTTTGTACATTCTAAAAAAAGAGGTCTTCATGCGTTACGATTTTATGGTTTTTGTGGTGGGTAGTACCCTCTTTACCCTAGGGATGGGCTTTCTTGTTCATCCCAATTGGTATTGGACAGGGTTGATTTTTGCCCCATTGATGGTTCTTGGATTTTATGATATGTTTCAGACTAAGCATGCCATCATGCGAAATTTTCCAATCCTTGGTCGGGGCC
>JABSSK010000018.1:0-17298 GCA_013214265.1 Saprospiraceae bacterium
GGCTATTAGTTATCACTTTGATTTCAATCACCACGGTATAGGGTCAAGGAAGCATTACAGGTAACATCTAGCATGAGACTGGCCAAACTACGCCTTTTGCAAATATTTTATTGATGCATGCAGCAGATTCCACTTTAGCTAAAGGCGGTATTTCCTTTGAGGATGGAACTTATGTATTCGAATCCATTCCTGCTGGCCCATATTACATTTCAGCAAGTACAGTAGGATATGATGCGATTCAGACAGATGTGTTCAAGTTTGATGGAGGGGACTATACAGTTCCTTCCATATCTTTTAATCAGTCGGGGGTTGAATTAGAGGTAGTCACCGTATCAGCGACGAAACCTTTCATGGAACTGAAAAACGACAAGCTGATTATACATGTCTCCAGCAGTCCGCTATCTGCTGGTAATACGGCTCTAGAACTTTTATCGAAAGCTCCTGGAATCGTTATTGACCAGAATAATAACCTCACTATGAAAGGCAAATCAGGTGTCTTAATTATGATTGACGGTAAGAACACCTACATGTCCGTACAGGAAATTATTCGCATGCTAGAAACGACACCTGCTGACCACATTGAAAGCTTTGAAATTATTGACAACCCTTCAGCTAAATACGATGCACAAGGGAATGCCGGATTAATTAATATCCGTATGAAAAAAGACAAGAGCCTAGGGTTAAATGGAAATGTATCCTTGGGTGCTGGCTATGGTATTTTACCAAAAGCCAATACGAGTTTTCGGATGAACTACCGAGAAAAAGACTTCAACTTGTACGGTAATTATGGCTATTACTTTAAGGAATCATTTCAGGAATTAGGGATCGAACGCAATATATTAAGTGACGCCGGTTTGGTACAATTCATGCAAAATAACGACAGGGATTATACATACCAGAACCATAATGCTTCGGTGGGCTTCGATTATTTCCTGAATGACAAGACGACTCTGGGTGTACTGGGTAATCTGCGTCAGGGTACGTGGGATGCTTTTGCCAGAAACAGAACCAATATTTCGGGTGCTAATCAAGAGCCATTTACATCTATTGATGCCGATAATGATGCGCTCTCTAAATGGAATAACTATACGGGCAACATCAACCTCAAACATCAGTTTAATGAGAAGGGGCATGCGTTCACGGTTGATGCGGATTATGCATATTATGAAAAGACAGATGATTTGTTTAACTCCAACTCATACCTCGGTGCGGGTAATGCGGAAGTTATTCCTCCCGGTTTATTACGTTCTGATAACTTTTCCGGAGTTACGATTCGAGCGCTTAAAACCGACTATACTTATCCTGTATCTGAAAAATTTAAGATCGAAGCCGGTGCTAAGGTTAGTGCGGTTACTACAGATAATCAAATTAACTTTACCCTCTTTGAAGATGGAGACTGGGTAAATGACCCGCTTCGGAGCAATCAATTCCAATATGAAGAAAACATCATTGCCGGATATGTAAACCTAAGTACACAATGGAAAATATTTAATCTTCAGTTGGGTTTACGAGGCGAAAACACCTATTCAGATGGTTATTCTGTAACCTTAGATCAACGTGTGGAGAGAAGCTATTTTAATCTTTTCCCAAGTGCAGCTATATCACATCAGATTGGTGAAAACCAGAGCTTGAGTTATACGATTAGCCGCCGCATTGATCGGCCTTCTTATCAGGATTTGAACCCGTTTATTTTTTATCTGGATCAATACACGTTTTCGTTGGGTAATCCATTCCTGCAGCCTCAATTATCCAATTCATTTGGTTTGACCTACAGTATTCAGAATAAGCTGATGGTAAACATCAACTATTCTAAAACTACAGATGTCATGCAGGAGATAGTCCTACAAAATGACGAAGCGTTCACTACGTTTCAGACAAAGCAGAATCTGGATAATTTCCATAACCTGAGTATTGCCAGTAGCCTTCCGATAGGAATAACGAAATGGTGGTCGAGTCGAATCAACTTAGTTGGATTCTATAATAAATTTGAATCTGATTTCAGCAATGATCCAATTGATTTAGATCAGTGGTCCGCTCGATTAAACCTCAATAACAACTTCACCTTACCTCACGGGATGCGTGCTGAACTCTCAGGCTTTTACCAATCAAAAGTAATCTGGGGAATTTTCAATATGGATCCCCGATGGTCCCTTGACGCTGGTGTATCTATTCCGGTATTACATAAAGCAGGATCATTAAAGGTAAATATAAATGACATTTTCAATTCGGACCAAACCTATGGGTTTATTAATCAGGGCAGTATTGATGTAGATGTGGAAGAGCTAAAGGAGTCTCGGCGGATAAACCTAACTTTTAACTATACTTTTGGAAATACGGATGTGAAGCCTTCGCGTAATCGACGCACAGCTACGGATGACGAACGTAATCGCGTCAAAAACTAATTGTCGGCGGTATGCATTTCGGCATATATATGTAACAACGGGACAAAACCAATAATCAACATCGCTTACTATGGGTCACCCTGATGGGGTGGCCCTATTTTTTTTTGAAGTACGTTATTTTAAAGAAACACAATCCGGTTTTTCTTGTTACAGTCAAAGCCGACTAAATATTTGCGGTACAAAAGTCACCCACTATGTCTGAATCTACTGGGGCACGAAAGACCAGTTTACTCACTATTTTTATTACGGTATTCATTGATCTGTTGGGGATTGGCATCATTATTCCTGTGCTTCCGGTTTTGTTTTATGCCCCTGATAGTGGTTTTTTCAGCCCTGAAGTGTCAGAACTCAGACGTTCTATTTTATACGGTCTTCTGTTGGGAATATATCCATTCCTGCAATTTTTTGGTGCACCTATCTTAGGTGCGCTTAGTGACCGCTATGGTCGCAGGCCCATGCTTCTATTATCTTTAACTGGAACTCTAGTCGGATATCTCCTTTTTGCAGTTGCTATTCAGGAGCAATGGCTCTGGCTTTTATTTTTTAGTCGGGCATTACCTGGTTTTACGGGTGGCAATATATCTATCATTTATTCTTCTATATCTGATATAAGCACAGGGTCTTCCAAAGCGGGGCGGTTTGGACTGGTTGGTATGGCTTTTGGCTTAGGGTTTATTCTAGGGCCAGCTATTGGCGGTATATTAGCTGACAGTACGTTGGTTTCTTGGTTTAATGCTGCTACGCCTTTCTGGTTTACGAGTATACTTACCTTAATCAATATTGGTTTGGTTTATGGCCGCTTTACCGAGACGCTTGCCGAGCGTAAGAGCAGTTCCATCAGTTTTTTTACTGGTATACGAAACATTTCCATAGCCTTCAAGTCACCCCAACTAAGCAAGATTTTTCCAGTTGTTTTACTGCTGTCTTTAGGATTTACTTTCTTCACTCAATTTTTTTCCGTAAAACTCATTCAGGATTTTTCCTGGACGGAAAAAGATATTGGTTTGTTGTATGGCTGGGTTGGTATTTGGATGGCCCTGACTCAGGGATTTCTAGTTGGTCGGGTGGCTCGTTATATTCGATCTGCTGATGTGATTACAGTTTCCATGGTAATAAGAGGTATTGCCCTTTTATTGGTTTTGTTACCAACGCAGGAATATATGTTTTACGTTATAGCACCATTTATTGCCATATCACAAGGTATGACCAACCCCAACTTAACGGCCGTTGTTTCAGAACAGGCCTCCGAACAGGAACAAGGCCAGGTATTAGGGATCAACCAGAGTATGTTATCGGTAGGTCAAGCTGTACCTCCGGTACTTGCGGGATATCTGAACACACTGAATGGGAATCTACCTATTCTTATCGCGGGTTTGGTGACTCTGTTAGCTTGGTTAATATACATGATTTTGTTCTGGAGGCAGGATAAAAAAAAGAGAGACCGGTAACCCAATCTCCCTTTTATTGAAGAGGAAAGTTTTTTTATTCCGTATCTGTATTCTCTCCTCCAACGACCACATACAGTCCCTGTTTGACGCGTTTTTCAAAATCCTCGCGAGGTACAGGCATTTTGCGGTTTAAGCTCATTAACATGATTGTAACAGTACTGCTGGTTTCTTTTACGACCTTAACTTTAATGCTACGTGCAGACATAATGTAAAATTGAGTTATGGTTTTATGTATTTCCTGTCAACCCTATGGTTGGCAAATTACTAAACAGAGGTTGAAGGAACACTTGATTCTGTGAATTTCTTTCCATCCCATTTTCCTAGCCATTCTACCTCTTTACCCAAACGGCGATAGCGCATGTATGTGTCTACTGCCGCCTGCTTCGATTGTCGGAACATGGTAATATTATTTGGGGTTGATTTAATGGTAAAGTAATACTTTCCTTTTCCCATTGTGAAGTTTTTCTTACTCCGCATAGTGTAATTTTTAGATCAAGAAATCAGTTATGAACTAATTTTACATTCTTGGCTTCATAACCTTTATCGCTTTTGGTGATCTTAAATTCGACATGGTCACCTCTCGACACAAAGTCCTCTAAATCAGTAACATGGACAAATATATCAGGGTCAACTTCCTTGGTTTCTATAAAACCATACCCTTTACGCCGATTAAAGTATTTCACCTTCCCAGTAGCTCTTTTACGAGCTACGGGACTCAGGAAGTTTTTTATCTTATTTAAAAACATACCGAACTGGTTTTTGGTAGCTGCTATCAGAAGACATGATAAAATTGTACACTTAGGAATTGTTAGGGAGTCTTTAAGGTATTTTCCTCTCTTTAACCAGCTTTTTCCAATTTTTCGGATTTACTTAATTTAAAACAGCATTTAAGTCAGCAAAGTTCCCCATTTTCCTGCATTTATCAAAGTCTCAAAGGATATACCTAAAAATCTTTTCATAGGCATCAAACATCTACACCTTAAAATTATAGCTATTAAAAGGAGTATGTTAATCCTCACTTACAGGATTCCGCTAGTTGAAAGGGAGCGGTCATCCTACGTTAAAGTGTCATTTCCCATGTAAGAGGTTGCCAGACTTACTAACATTTTTATTGCTATGAGGAGAATATCATCAGGGAAATCGTAGTTAGCGTTGTGTAATGCTGGGGTATTCCTTCCCGCACCAATACCAAACATAGCTCCTGTATATTTTTGTGTAAACGCACCAAAATCCTCACCAAAAGCAAGTGGGGCATCTAATTCGTAAACGGGAAGCTGTAATGTGCTTGCCGACTGTCTGATTCTCCAGACTGCCTCCTCGGCATTGGTATTCCCAAAGAACCGATCGGTGTATAAGACCTCAAGCTCCAAGCCTTTCGTTTCCGTAATTTGATGGGTTCGAGCTAAAAGTACATTCGTCCTTTTTCTGATTTCCTCCTCCGCCAAGGTCCGTAAAGTATAATGAAGTTCTCCATGACCTGCCGAAACACCATAGGCTTTTTCGCCAAAGAACGCATGGATAGGCGTAAAAATACAGAAATCATCCTGACGACGATCAGGCTGATTGAGCGCTTGGGTAAATTGAATAATCTCAGCTATAGCTACTGCCGGGTTAATACCCATATGGGGTTCACCTGCATGGCTCGTCTTACCTTTCAACTTAAGTATTATACTATTTACGGCCAGCGTAAATGGGCCTTCTTTTACAATAATCTCTCCTTTTTTATAGCCTGGGAGATTATGCAGTGCATACACTACATCAGGCGAAATAGCTGCAAACTTTGGATCTTTCAGTACCTGCATAGCGCCTGCCCCAGTCTCTTCAGCTGGTTGAAACAACAATACTATTCGGCCCCAATTGAGTTGGTTATATTGTAACCATTGAGCTAATCCAAGCAGAATAGCCATATGCCCATCATGTCCACAACTATGAGCGATACCTGGCATTTTGGATTTATAACGAAGGCTACTTTCCTCCATTATGGGTAATGCATCCAGCTCGCACCGGAACAAAATAGTTGGACCGTTTGGATATTTTCCATGGTAAATGGCAGCTACCCCATGATTTCCCAATCCTTGAATAACCTGATCCGCACCAAAGTCTTCCGATAGTAACTGACTAATATAGGTGGCTGTTTCTTTTTCCTGCCCTGACAACTCCGGATGCTTATGCAAGTGCTGCCGAATTTTGGTGAGGTAATCTAAGTTAAGCGTTCCATCTACCGCTTGCATAATCAAAACGTTCAGACTAAAAATTAACACAAATCATAAGATGCTACCAAAGCGTTATACGTTATTGCTCTAGGTGGGCTTTCCGTCCACTGTGTGCGCTGTATTTTTGAATAAGGAAGAAGCACCTGTGCCTATACCAACAATTACCCGCATAGCTTCATCAGGGCGAACGTCGAGATTAGTCACTTGGCTTTCGTTTACACAAAAAATAAATCCATTTGTAGGGTTAGGGCCTGTGGGTACGAAAATGGCAAGTTGACCGCCACCCAGATCTTCCGATATAAAACCAATCATACGGGTTTCATTACCAAAAACATCCACTGAAACCACTCTACTGAAAGGCATCTTATCCTTATTCCCTAGAAACTGCTGCACGGTATCCCTTAGGGTCGTGTAGAATGGTAGCTGTGCAAAAAGCTGACTTTCTATCAAGTACAGACTCTGTTTCCCGATGCTCGTTTGTACCAGCAACCCAATGAGGAAGAAGCCCCCTAGTACTATTGTGAAAGCAGTCAGACTGACTAGCCAATCCCCCCATGCTGCTGAAAATTGGAGCAGATTCGAGATTGGCGTTATGATCTGGACAACCAGATTAATCACCCAACGAATGAGTATTACAAACAGTGCTATAGGTAGAACCACGACCAGCCCTCCCACAATAGTGGTTACAAAAAACCTACGAATCCTTTGCCCCATGGTTCGGGACTTTTTATTGTTTGACTCCACTTTTGTTGGCATGCCAAATGATTTTGTGGGAAGGTACTCGGTTTTTCCCTTTCCTGCAACGGCAGATATGCCAGCTTTAAGTCATCTTACGGAAAAGAATTCAACCGATCATGTTTTGCTTTTCAATATAGTTTTGAAAAGCTTTTTTATACAAACCTCCTACAGGTATATTTTGTCCATTGATAATCATATCATTTTTCCCTATGCTACTAATTTTCTCCAACGAGACGATATAGGATTTATGAACACGCAAGAAAGGCGGCGTTGGTAGGGATTCTTCAACCCGTTTCAAATTCTGTAAGGTCATGACCTTTTGGCTATGTGTACATATCCTGGAATAGTCTTTCATACCTTCGATATAGAGGATATCATTTAACCAAATTTTTTGTAAACGGTATTCTGAACGAACTAAAATGTATTGTTCTTTGGGGGGTTCTATCTTTTTGGCTACAGCCATAGGTGGTCGTTGGTATGAACTTACCTGATCATGAATCTTTTCTACTGCTTGCAGGAATCGCTGAAAAGAAATAGGTTTTAACAAGTAATCACTTACGTTTAGCTCATATCCTTTCAGCGCATACTGGTCATATGCAGTTGTCAGTATGATATGGGGCTTTTTTCGTAGGGCTTCTAGAAGTTGAATTCCGGTAAGATCATCCATCTGGATATCCAGAAACATAAGATCTACCTTTTCTTGGCGAAGGAAATGAATAGCATCAAATCCATTATCAAAAGTACCTAATAGGTTCAAATAAGGTACTTTTTCGATGAATGTTTTCATTTTATTCAGTGCCAGAGGTTCATCATCAACAGCAATACAACTAATTTTCATTGGTTTTTACGTTACGGGTGATTCAATACATTGGTTTTCATTTGGGTTGGGTACGGTAGGTCGGGGTAGTACTTCTTTTTTATGGGCCGGAACCTTTAGGTGGGCCGTAAATTCATGATTGGTTTTTTGGATGTCAAACTGGTGGTTATTAGGATACAAAAGTGTAAGTCTTCTCCGAACATTGGCTAAACCGATTCCACCAACTTTGTCTTTTTTTGCCGTAGTGTGGTGATCATAATAGTTTTTTACAGTAAAGCTATAGGCTATATCCGTAAACGTGAAATCAATAATTATCCCGGGCATTGGGCCCGACTTAAGACCATGTTTATATGCGTTTTCAATAAATGGCACCAACAGCATTGGCGGAATATATTTCCCTGACGGATCACCATCAATCCGGCAGGCAATGAACTGGGGGTCTTTCAAGCGTAACCGAAGCAAATCAATCATACTTTCTAGATACAAGACCTCCCGTTGGAGAGGTACATAATCGGTATTCGCTTCGTACAACATATAGCGCATGATATCCGATAAACGGACGAGGCTGTCCGATGCTTTTTGTTGGTCGGTAAAAACTAAAGAATCAATATTATTAATGGTATTGAAAAGAAAATGGGGGTTTACTTGTGCACGAAGCAGGGCCAATTCACTCTGCATACTTTGTTTTTCTAAGGCTACCTGCCGCTTTTGCCCTTGTATCCAAGTGCGGAATAAACGTATCCCTACAAATAAAAAAACAAAGGAATACATGCCCATGAAAATGGATAATAAAGCCGAAAAGAAAAAGAATGGACGTTCTGAATACGGTGGGAAAATAACAGGATATAAGATGTAATAATAAACGGCTCGTTCAACCAGAACAAACAAAACAACGGAAGACAAGAAAGTTATTGCAAAAGCAGTGTATTGCTTGCGTAAAAGAAATCTGGGTACCAGAAAATAGGTCGTAAAATATACTGCAGTTAAATCAACCGGCAATAACCATCCGATATAAAACCAGAAATGCTCTTCCCACCCCTCTATTCGGATCATCTGGTAATAAAACCCATTCAATACCACCCAGAAAAGTAGGTGCCAAACTACGGTTATCCCCTTGTCCGTATTCCAATGAAATGGACTTTTCTTTATACTATCCATATTGATTTTGGGCGTAAATCACTAATTTTTCACGCAGCTGAACACAGGATTACCGTACGCAACTTACCATATTATACAAGTTCAGGAAAATAGCGTTTTTAGGTGTGGTATTTCAAAATTATGTACAGGCGTAGTGGATGCTTGGATAAAATCACCCAAGATGTATACAGAAGCGGTAAATAGATAAAATTATGGAATAGCTAGATGGATTTTTTGTGTTGGTCAATCATTCCGTATTACTGAATAAAATTTCGTTGACTGTACTTTTATAACTCCTTCCGATTGGAAGTTCCTTTTCATTAATTTCAACATGAGAAGGAGAAAAGGCTTGTATTTTATCCAGAGATACCAGAAAAGACCGATGGATTCGCAAGAACTTATCTTCGGGTAGCTTTTCCTCCAGATAACTGATTTTTTGCTTTGTAATGATCCTTTTTCCTGGCAGATGAATCAATACATAGTCTTTCAGGCTTTCAATATATAAAATCTCCTGCAGGAGTATTTTAACCATTTTTTTATCCGCACGCACAAAAATAGCTTCCATGCTTTTCAATTCTGGACCTACTTCCATGGGGGTATTAGAAGCGTTGAGATTCACTTGGAACTGCAGGTGTTGGTATGCTTTCCCAACAGCCTTCAAAAAGCGGCTAAAAGGGATAGGCTTCAGCAGATAATCTACCGCATCCACATCAAAAGCTTCGATAGCGTATTCACGGTAGGCGGTGGTAAAGATTACTTTAGGTGGGTTGGGTAGCGACTTTATAAAGTCAATACCATCGAGTTTAGGCATCTGAATATCAAGAAACAATAAATCAACCTGACGATTTTGGATCACTTCGAAGGCATCTAATGCATTTGCACATTTCCCAATTATATCCAGTCCATCTACACGATCGATATAGGATGTGATCACATCAAGTGCCAAAGGCTCATCATCTACCAGAAGGCAGTTTACCTTTATGTTCTTATCTTTCGCCTGCATGATTGCTTGGTGTTTTAGGTCAGTTCTACCTTTGATTTTTTGGTAGATTGTTGCTCATTATTTGAGGTTTGCGTCTCCGCATTTTTAGTAACTTCTCGCTTGCCTAGTACATTAGGATAATCATCCATTTCATGGCCTTCGATTGGCACCTGTAATACGACCATAAAGACTTCTTCCTCATTAAATACCTGAAGGGAATATTGGGCTCCAAAGATCAAGTCTAACCGGCGACGAACGTTCTTGAGGCCTATCCCTTTGGTGTAGTCCGCTTCTTGACCCTGATCCAAATCATCAGACTTGCTGTTTTCTACCCGCAAAACCAAGTATTCTGATTTAACATTCAGATCAATACTGATAAAAGAAGCTTCAATTTCCCTGCTTACTCCATGTTTGAACGCATTTTCAATAAACGGAAGCATAATCAAAGGTGGAAGCATTTTATTCGAAATATCCCCAGAAGCTGTAAACGATACCATTAGACGATCAGAATATCGCATACGTTCCAAAGCAATAATATTCTTTATCTGCTTGATTTCTTTGCGTAATGGCGTTAATGGGACGTTACACTCGTAAAGCATGTAGTCCAATAGATTAGACAATTTCAAGACCACCTCACTCGACTTAGGCGAATTTTGTAAAGTTAGTGCGTATAAGTTGTTCAGGGTATTGAATAAAAAATGCGGATGAATCTGACTTTTCAAAAATTTTAGCTCAGCATCCAGTTTTTCTTTATTGAGCTGATCCGTAATTTTTTCATTCTGATAATTTCTTTTCAATAGTTTTATTGCGGTTGCGGCTAAAACAACAATGTTTACGGATATCATATTACCGGCTGTTTTTCCTAAGTGCGTCAGAGGATATACCTGATAATCATAATCAGGCATGTATGTAGGCACCCAATAAACATGTAATGCTGCACGAGAAACATAACCAAATAAAACTGCAGTCAGAAAAAATAAAGTAACAAAGGAAATGTACCTGCGTTTATCCAGAAGCTTTGGAATAAAGACATATAAAGTTAAATATGTAGCCGCCATTTTGACTGGCATTGTGGACACTACCTTGAGAAATGCCTTCTGAAAATCCTCATGGAACGATAGATCCATCAAGGTGAAAAAAACCAGGTAACCGAACCAAAACAACACGTGGGACCAAAGGCGATACCTAGGTGATAGAAAGGTTTCAAGATTTGTCTGCATAGTATGCACGATTTAACGTATAAAGCTAACTAAATCAAAACGCTATTGCTACTAACAAGCGATAGAATACCAAAAAAAGTAGTCGAATAGCAGTTATATGCTCCTATTCGGCTACTGCTGCTAAATCCTATTGATAAATGGTCATTGATCGATATTTTATTTGGTTCAAAGCCCTCTACTCTATATTTGGAGTCGGTAAACAAAAACTATGAATTGAAATTTGGTTGAACACACCAATATGTATGTGTAAGGTGCACCCAGCAACAAAAACTATGACGCTACATTTTCCAAATAGCTAGTGCACAATTTATGGTTCAACCTTGCAAAACCAACATTCCACTAAGCTAAAGCGGATTGCTCAACATAGCAATCCGTTATTTTTTGCCCATCAACAGTTGGTATTTGTTTTTTTGATGACATCAATCAATATCGTAAGGGCTTACGAAACGCAAACGACCACATATCGGTCTTATTCGTAGCATCTGAGATACATTCCCATCCGTTTTTTTCAAAAAATAATTTTGCTTTGGGATTGTTTCGTTGTATAAATGCAATCCAATCTATGGCATGGGTAGGCGGGTGCAGCTCCATGATTTTTTGTAAAACCTGAGTACCAATACCGTTCCCTTTCTTATTAGGCTTCACCGCTAGACTGGATATATAATATGCACGAACTGCTTCGGTCGGATAGTCAAATGCAATTACAGCTACAAGCTCTTCATGCCGAAATACACTATACGTATAGCCTTCACTATCTTGTAATCCAACCTGCTGGTTCAAAGTGTACGTCAGCCATTCATCGTTGGGCTCCATTGGTCCTAGTTGCTTGTTTAATTCTGCATCCTGAAACCAACTCAAATATTCAGAAAAGTCTTCTTTATTGAATACGGTAAAGGTCAACGAAGTATCCTCTTTCCCTTTTTTGCTCAGCATGTAACCTAGTTTAGCCGGCTGTTCTAACATCTGATTTGAAATGAAAAGTATTCGCCTTTCATTCAGACTATAAACTACCTGGTTTTACCTCATGCTTTAATACCTAGACGATTTTTATATACGTCTATCAGTACGGTTTCATCCAGAAATGGCTTATTCCCAATGATCCCGAATAATCTAGCTCGTTTAAAAGCACGCCAAAAGTTTCTATTCGTATTATACCATACCTGAGTTAATTCCAACGAATATTTGCTCGAAATGGTAATTGGTGGATCTAATGGAGCCCGTAACGCCATGTTGATCTTACCCCATGATTGAATCGGATATTCCTGCACCTCTGCTTTTGTGCCTTTCCACTTTTTCCAGTACCGCTTGGAAGTCCATAATTCAAAAAGACTAGACCCTGTGTCGAATAAAAAGACATAAGTCTTACCCCTGATTTGCGTGGTTATAGTTGGGAAGTTTCCCCTATGGAAAGAAGAAATCAGTTCGTAATCTGTTAAATTGTAGGCGTCAATGATATTGATTTGTTGCTTCGGGAAATTGATCTCTATCACCTTATTCGTCAAAAAGTCAGCACCAATGGTTCCAATGCATATTCTCCCATTTTTTGTATAAGCTCGATTTGATGTCAAAGGAACGAGAAGCAAAGGGCCTATGTCAGATAATATGTGATCACCACCGGTACAATGTTCTATAAGTATACGATCCGGATTATCCTTTATATATAAAAAGGATCTGCTCGAACCGGTGTCAAACTGAAAGTAATAGGTGGTCGTATCATGACCAAACCTAATGGGGATATGCATGGACGTTTTTTCAAACTGTACACCATTTAAGTTTGAATCATGCCAAATAAAAGGGATCGAATCCACTGTTTGAGCCTGGAGTGGAAGTACCATACTTAAAAAAGAAACCAAACAAATAAATCTCATACCTTTTCTTCAGACTTATTAATCATGGCATAAATAAATCAGGAACCAAAGCAATTGAAGCAAGTCATCCATAAAGAGTCGCAAGTGAAGGCTGATTCATGCGCTTATTCCATAATCCAATGTACTAAATCATTCATATCGACAATTGACCAGCTATGTGGATGGCGATCACCATTTGATCGGTATCCTTTATTTTCGGTTTCGATGAGTTCAACCCGCTCCCAATTTTTATTTTCCAGACTGTTTACAACTTGCTGAATCGTAAAAGCATTGGTGTTTTCGTAGGCTGTTTGTCGATTTTCCGCCCACCAACTAGCATCCGGTTCTATGTAGAAACGCAAAGCACAATCTTGTACATAAGGTATGCTCGTATAATCCTGCTGGTAGGTGAAAGGCGATACGGTTTGAATATTAGACAGTAAAGAATCTTTAGTAAATTCCGCTTCAAAATAGTCCATTATAAACCTAGGTTCTGCCAGACGTTCCTCGTCAAAATTAGGGTTTAAAACATCGATTAATGCACTTTGATATAGGGCGTACAAGTCGACGGGAGAATCGACTACAAAAACCTTTTTCGGCGCTATTTCAGATCCATTTTTGATTAAATAGTTTGATAATGTTAACGCCACATTCCCGCCTATGGACATTCCCCCAATGGTTGTATTTTTTGTGGTAATACCATGTTTTGCAGACAAGGTTTCCAACTGTTGGGCCAGGGATTCCGTTGTTGATTCATCTATCCATATTCGCTGATTAAAATTCATCAGCAGCACGGAAACATGATTGGCCTGGGCTAAGTTGATGATATCAAACTCTTGCTGTGTATACGCGGCATCAGTTCCACCTCCCGGGAATAGAACCAGTGTGGCTTCGGTATCTTTAGCCTTGTATAGGGTATAATCATCGGTTACGACTGCGGAAGTCGAAAAGAGTTGATTACACAATTCATTGGTCAATGCATTTAAAAGGCTTCTTGTAGGTTTCATTTTACCATTCCGTTCTAAGACACAAACGGCAATAGAAACATCGATTTTAGGTATGTAAAAAACGATAGTTCCCCAGAAGCCACCGTGACCATAAGCCTGTAACCCTTTTATTCTGGTGTCAGAAATACCAAGTCGATACGTTTTGGATATTCCATCGGTAGTTGTTACATCCGTCGTTAGAAGGTTCAATACTTCTTCATCTTCAATAATTTCACCGTTGAACAGGTGGTTTGAGAACTGGGCTAATTCCTTCATGGAGGTAGCAATTCCACCCCCACCGTAGAGATCCCAGGAAACATCGTGGTCATAGGAATCCCAGACTATGTCCAGTTTTTTTGAGCCCCATGCTTTTTCGTTCCAATATTGATGAACAAGTTCTGGAGTATGTGCCGGATGTTCTTCTAATGTAGGAAACCAGGTACCATGCAGTCCTAATCGTTCATAACTGAGCAACTCTCTTACGGACGTATAAAATGGTTTTTGGGTTATTTGCTCCATAATTTCGGTAGCAAGCAAATAGTTTACATCGGCATAGCTAAAGCGGCTTTGGGGTTGCCCCAACGGATCCCCTACATCGATAGCTAACTGCAGCTGTTCATCTCTGGTCCACCTGTAGGTTTGGTTTTTGTCAATAAAATCAAAGTATTCATCAGTTACATAATCCGCTATACCACTGGTATGAGACAGTAGGTGTTTGATTTTAATTTGATTTAGCTCATAGCCATCATCCTGAAATAGGTTAGCGGTTCTAGTGGTCAGATACGGTCCAATGGCATCCTCAATATCGAGCTTACCCATTTCTTGCAATCTTAAAATAGCGGCTGCAATGTAGGTTTTGATACTGCTGGCAATCAAAGCTGGCTGATTAGGTAATAGCTTGGTTTGGTTTTCTTTATCAGAATAGCCCGAGCTTCCACTCCAAGATAAGCCATAGCGAGGGGATTCAATATGAACCATGAGGCCAACTGATTCTGGATTTAATTGGTAGACAGAGTCAACAATCGCCTGAAAGGGTTTGGTTGCTATGGTTATGGTTTCCTCTAGGGTTGCACTTGGACTGCTTTTACAACTTACACCCCATAAACCGAAGGATAGGAGCAGTACATAAATACATGTTTTTTGGGTTTTCATAGGTATAGTATTAATGGTGTTACAGGTACTAAATGATCAGGTTGTCCTCAAACTGATTCTAACATCAAGATCTCCACAATTTTTAATGCTTATGCAAAAAATGGTTTCCAAATTCTAATGTGGTGTATTCTGTTTCGTGTGGCTTGCCCGGTGCTATCATGAAACCAGGGTTCTCTGATAAAATATAAATGACGCTAGCATAGGTATAGGTATTACTCAATACATCAGGGCCATCGTGGTCCTTGGAGCTTAATACCTCTTTAATTTCTTCTATACCGAAAGCGCGATTTTTTTCATTGAATCGCTTTTTAAATGATGGCATTCTTTGACAAAATGTTGCTGCGTCAGAGCGGGTAAAACCGTTATCTTTTAGTGCATCTAGGTACCAATCACTATAAGCGTTATTGCGAAGAGGGTAATTGGTATGATAGGTAAAATTAGCCTGACTGAAAGGCTTAAAAACGCGGACCGAATTCGCCGATGACTCCAAAGATACCACTTCGTTGACACCTCCTATAAGGTAGTTTTGCCCGGAGGCATGTTCAACGGTTTTTACCCAATTTACGGCATCGGTATAGCTTGTCTTATCTAACACCCCTCTTACAATAGCACTTACGGGTAATCCTTTAGATTGTGCATTCAATTGCATCAGGATATTGCAATTAATAGATACGGAAGCATTATTCATACCCGTTATGCCAACGTGCCCAGGAATTGTCAATACCATTAATTCTTTCCCGCTCTCATCTTTGATATTCATCACCGTTTGATGGCCGTGGAAGTAGGTCGGAATATCCATGTTTTGACCCGCAATAGTGGGTTGGTCCACTCTTTTATTTATACCGATTGAACTACATTTATGAGCAAAAAGATATTTAGTACTAAAGAAGAACTCATCTCCCAACTGGTGCATAAAGATAATATCGTAAGGAATTCCGGATCCATCGGCTATTCCCTCAATTTCGGCGAGCAGATCAGGTGTCCATTCCTCTATTGAGGATACATAATCTGTTTCCTCCAAAAATCGTTGTATGAAAGTCAGCGGTTCTTCATCGGTTGTTCTTTCAATATCCATTAACAAAGAGTCGGTCACGATCTTAATGTCATCCTTTAGTATCCTGCCGTGTTGGAAACCTCTTTCATAGGGTGTACCTGACAGATGGATGATCTTTAGTTTTCCTTCAGCAACCACCTCAATCCGTGCTGCCTCACTAGCTTCGTAATCCCCTTTTTCCTCTTCAACTTTTTTACGGGGACTTTGACAGGAAACAAATAATAAAAGAAATAAAAAAATTAATTTATTCATTTATATCACACAATTTGTAAAGGTTATTGCAAATAAGGCTTGGACATCAAGATTGTACAGACCATTACAATCCATAGCACCCTGGTTGTTTATCGGCCATTTTTTATTGGTAGCCATTCATGACGTAGAATAGAATAATAATCTGTATCGCGTCTGAACCCGTCTCGCATCAGGGTATGGCTTCTTAAGGTACCTTCAAAAGTACCGCCAAGCTTTTCTATGGCTCTTTTGGATTGCAGATTCCTACTATCTGTTTTGAATTCAACTCGCTCTACAGCTAATGTTTCAAAGGCATACGACAATAAAAGCAGTTTGCACTGTTTATTTAATCCCGTGCCTTGCGTTTCTTTGTCTATCCAGGTCCACCCTATTTCAATTCTGGCATGCTCAATAGATATATTTCCATAGCTCGTACTACCTACGAAACGACTTTGTTGCTTGTCGAAAATAGCAAAGGCATATCTACTTTTAGCTCGTTGTGCTTTAAAAGCCAGCTCCATATATTCCTTTAACATTTCTGATGTCCCAAAAGGAGACGGAGAAAATTGTAATAAGTTGGGATAGGCCATAGCTATTGGCCGCAACGCTTCAAAATGATGCATAGAAAGCGGTTCTAATCGAACCCGGTCATTTTCCATTACTATAGCTTGATCAAAATTCATAACTCTTGTAGAACTGAAGTTCCTTTTAATTTGTCACCAGAAGTCCATTGCCAGACTTCGTATAATCGAATTTTCCCATTTGCCATTATTTCGGGTGTAGACTCACACCGTCCTGTCATGATTTGGCCTGCTGTATTTACCTGATGGTAATACATATCAATATGGCCTGATGAAGGATCAACGGTACCGATAAGATGCCCTTTAAGAACTTGACCACCGTGATAAGAGCAAGTAAGGATATTATTGGTCTGTTCGTAATGAAAAACCATATCTAACGTCACCTCCCCGTGATCAGAATTGGATATGACCCTAAATTTTTTGTTGTGATAATTTATTCTCATGTGTAGTGCCGTAGGGATTAGCTATCTCTTTTGGAATTGGGATGCAC
>JABSSK010000018.1:17308-25334 GCA_013214265.1 Saprospiraceae bacterium
CCACAAATTTTCATTGATATCGGTTTTGAAAAGCGCATACTTGTCTTACTGGAAAAAGAATACGTAAGGATGACTTCAATGGGCCGATTATAAACTGATTAAACCGTACTATCCTAAAAATTCAATACGTGAGCTAAACACTATTTTATTATTTATTATTTATTCTTTAAAATCAACTTTATTAATAATTCTCTATTAGTCACAACTAATACATTTTATATAAAACAATACCCCATGCATAATTTTATTATTTCATTTTATATTATTTCAAAAGGTCAAGGTTGTATTTTTAACCATCTGATCAGGATACATATTATTCAAATATTATAGAACAAAAATTTACTATTTCATTCTAAAATGGTTCTTCAAATGTTTCTCCATTGAATTTATAAACTTTACCATCTGCCATTCCAAACCACATTTCACCGTTCATATCTTCAAAAATGGCAAGGGCAAAATCATTGGTTAGGCCATCTTTAGTTGTGAAGTTTTTCATAGTATTACCATCATATTTCCAAACCCCGGTATCTCTATCGCCAAACCAGATATTCCCCTGTCTATCTTCTGTGATAGTAAAAATATGTTCCAGGGTACCCGGCTGAGATATATCGCCTCTTCTCGTACTCGTAGGATGTATTAAGTTATTCTTTTCAGAAAAGTTAATAATGCTGTCCCCTTGTTTTAATAAGACACCAATCCCATTATTACCAATCCAAAGTCTACCTTTTGAATCTTCCAAGATGCTTCTGATATGAAGAGGTTCTGCTGTAATATTTAATCCTAGTGTTTCATCATTAATGACGGTAAAATCGTTACCATTATAGCCAAAAACCCCGGCATAAGTTCCAATCCAGAGCATATCATTTTGTCCTTTCGAAAGGCCAGTTACCGAATATACATTGTTAGGGTTCACCACATTAGGGTCGGGAAAAGCTAAATAGCGTAGCCGTTGATCAGCATACCTGTACACGCCTTCTTTAATTCCGGCACTAAACCATAAATCATCCGGTGTCTTCGCCCATTCATGTGGGGTATCCTCGGCTATGTTTTTAGAATAATTTGTTATTCTATTTCCATCAAAACTACTTACTCCTTTTTGGGTACAAATCCAAATGACACCATCGGCATCCTCCTGTATCGAAATAATATGGTTATCAGACAAGCCCTCACTCATCGTAAAATACGTAAATGTATTTCCATCAAACCGACTTACACCTTCACTACTACCAAACCAATAATGACCATTCTGGTCTTGAAAAATAGCGCCAATTCCTGTGGTGAAAGTTAGAGAATCTTTTTTTACTGTATGTACATGTGCTGATTGGTCAACCTCTTTTTCTTTTTGCTTAACATTTGCACAGGATATAGTTATAGATAATATTATCATTAAATAATTCAAATATTTCATTTTATTTATTTAAGCTCCAACGTCATTCGATTATTTTAATCTCAATTCATAATTCACTTGTGTAACCACCATGAATAAATGTATACTTAAATCCTATTCAATTAATTATATCCTTTATTTTCGGAAGTGTTCGACTCTGTTTACGGAGGTTTTAGAGCAGACTTTTAAGGTTCAAACTTCACAAAAGATCTCCCATCAAATCTATAGGCTCCTCCATTAAAAGTACCCAACCAAAGGACGCCTTTGTTGTCTTTATAAATTGTAAACAATAGTATATCGGTGTTACCATCCCTGACGGGGTAATTAATCAGTTCTTTTCCATTGTATCTCCAAACGCCATCATCATAGGTTACCATCCAGAGATCACCTTCATCATCTTGGGTTATGGATAAGAAAAAAGGAAAGGTTATGCTATTATTTTCATTGACATATCCTATTCCAGCTTCTTTATTAAAGGCTATGGTATTGGTGTCATGAGGTAAGATCTGATAGCGAAATCGGCTATTATTAAACCAAAAGAATCCATCCTTATCTTCAAAAATAGTGCGCGATCCGAAGTCACCCCCTTCGGGTGTTGTTTGTAGTTGCTCCTCATAATGCCAACTTATATTTTGCCCATCGAACCGGCAAATACCCAAGGATGTAGTTCCAAACCATAGGTACCCTTTCTTATCTTTGTAAATAGAATAAATACCATAAGGAGAGTAACCTACAACTCCTTTTTTGTTGAATTCATCTTCTTGCGGAGCCTTGGGAAATGGTAAATAGTGCAAAAATGTGCCATCGTACCTGTATGGTCCTTTTTTATTAAAGCCAATTCTAAACCATAAATCATCAGGCTCTAACACCCAAAGGCTCGATGAATCATGGTTCTCCTTTATTTCAAGTGTACGGAATGATTCCCCATCATATTTACTCACCCCGCTCGTTGTCTCAAAAAACAAATTCCCATCAGAATCTTCTTGAACCTCTCGTATTTGATTGCTAACCAGTCCATCTTCCTGGGTAAACTGGGTTAAGCCTTTCCCATCATATCGATAAATGCCATTTTCTTTGCTGCTGAACCAGTAATTGGATTGCCTATCCTGGTAAATGAACCAGATGGTCTTATCCAGTTCAGGCACTGACTTTCCCAGTTCAATCCCCTTTATGGTGTTCTCTGGTTCTTTTATACCACTTTGTCCGTTACAAGAGCATACCATTAATATGATGCTAATAAATACGGTAAGATTGGAAGTCAGTATGTTCACGCTGATGCTTTTTTAAAGGCTGCTATTGGCTTATGTACCCTCGGTACATTTAGTAACAAGTTATATGAGCTTGCGATTGGCTCTAAAACCTATACTGCGCTGAATGCCGGCTAATATATTCATTTTTGGATGCGCATACACATCGACCCATAGCATATTTTTATCCTATAATCGGTATGGTCGTCATGCTGACTGTTTCCGCTTTTTGGAAGCGTATTGAGGAAAACGAATGGCTTTTGCAACTTATCCATAAGTACATCAACGTATTCAAGTAGATTGGTTAGGGTACGTTTAGAAACATAAAAACCTAGCTGTACAACTACTGCAAATCGACCCATGCATTGAAGGGGTAAAGGCTATTGATGCATCCTACGCTCTAGCTCGCATACAGTAAAAAACGCCATTTTTGACTCATCTAAATCGACACGTAATACATGTAATTTTACTGTATGCATTAAACCATAGGGCAGATTACCGGAAAGGATTTGAATTTCCAGCAAGGTGACGTGTAATCGTTCGATCAACACAATAGCCTTTAACCCCGATTTCACAAAGCATATCTTCTGATCATCGTATTACTTTAAAAACCAGGTCGTATGCCAACTTAAAATTATCTTTAATAGCATAGTTCCCTAAACCTTGAAAATAAGTTGAAGAATTGTATTTAATGTCAAACTGCGTTCGATCAAGCACGATTTCGCCTTTTGATACGAGTCCACGGTTTGTCTGCTCCAAATATACTGGCACTTCAGTCGGCTTCGATTTCCCGCGAATGATCAGTTTGAATATGAATTGATCGCCCTGTTTTTTCAGGAATGTAAGCTGTGCAGTTGGATATTTTTGTACATAGAAGAAGTCTTTTTGTTTCAAGTGACGTTCGAGTTGCTTGTTATTATGCGTAAGCGTTTTCATGTCGACGATCACACTGCATGCTGTGATTTCGCCATCCTTCAGGGTTACATTACCTGCAGAACAGCGCAGCGTTCCAGAAGGGCTGTAGTTGCCTACGGCAGCATAGCCTGTCCAGTTCAAAACGGAAGCTTCCGCATCCAGCCTGTACGATTGCGCTTTCACTATTCCCATATGACCCATCACCAAGGTCAGTACTAAAACCGATATCAACTTAACCATTTTTCAACCCTCCTTCTGTTTCAATGATTCCAAATCCCTTGTAGTAATTCCCTTTTTTGTCTTTAGCAATCACATACCACAAGGCATCACCACCATACAGTTTATTACCATATCTGTAGTTTTTGGCAAAGGTGTAGCACTTCCCTTTCTTTAGTACCCCACCAGGGCAATTGAAGCGTTTGGCAAAATCGCTTTTAGATAGCTGCATGTTTTTCATCCAACCACTAGGGCTGTACCAAACAAAAGAGCCCCCTTCCACAATCTTTACATCTTGAGCAGGAGAACAAACGGTAGTGCTGTGTTTCCAAACGTATTTGGATTTGGTATCAGCATTTGTTGCCAACTCAGGGTAATTTGGGTTAGGACTATGACTTAAGGTGAGTGTAGTGGGAACCTGCCTCAACTTATCTGGTAGGATGCGTGATTTATTCGTCCATGTATCTTGGCCATAACCAGCGATACAACCGATGAAAAAAGCACATATCCCCACTATACTCTTAGGGATTGCAGCGTTCAGCTTGAGAAAATTTGATGTTGTGTGAACCATAATTATTACATTTAATTAGATGGAACAAACATCAGGTGAATCCAAACTTCAAGCGTAGCAAATCATGTTTTGGGACGTCCTAATTCATGTTTTGAGCCCTACGCACAAACTCAGAAGGGCTTTGACCTTCCCTTTTTTTGAAAACTCGGTTAAACGTAGATTTTGATTTGAATCCGCTTTCCAGAGCGACACCCAATAAACTAAGGTGTTCAATATCTGTGTGGGATACCAGATATTTAAAATGTTTTACCCGGTAATCATTTACAAAATCAATGAAAGACTGATTTAATCCCTGATTAATAAGTCGAGAGGTTTCACGAGAAGGAAGCTGTACATAATCCGCAAACTCTTTTAACGTAAGTTCTGCTTTCAGATACAATTTGCCCGCACGCATAACGCTTTTGATACCCTGCAATTGTTGTAATTCGTATTCAGTTAATGCCTTTTTATCTGGTAACGCTTCTACTACCTCGGTCGCTTGATTAATTGCTGTTAAATCGGATTGTAATAGTGCACCTACGGCTATCAAAATAAGGATCACACCCATGATGATTGATGATAAAGGCGTAGCTGGATAAAAACCCCAAACCACCCTGGCTATAGTTTCCAAAAACCAAAAGAGTGAAACAAGAAAAAGTACCCAGTGTAGTTGGTTCAACCAACGTAGAGCTATCTGCCGGATGCTAGAATAATTATTCTCTATCCTAGATCTATATCTTATAATATGCTGCCAACTAAAATACAGGTAACCTACTAGTGACAGGCAGCTTAAAGCCAACTCAAGATCATACGTGTAAGGTTGATGAATATTCAACCAAAAATCCCTGCGGAAATTATAACTTCTCCATTGCAGAAAGACATAGCCTATTCCTTGGAGAATGGCGGGTATAAAATGGATGAATACCCTTGTTATTTTTGGTTGCTTGGTATGCGTGAGGCTTATCGTATAAAAATATAGTAAAGGGCCAAAGGCAAAAGAAAAATAGATTGGCAAGAAATATAAACTGGGTTTTTGAGCATAAATACCTGAAACGCGAAAGAATGTATCACACAACCACAGCGAAAGCAAAAGGGCTAAAAGCGAAAGATACTGATTAGCTTTTTTGTTATCCTTTTTTAGAATTAATAGAAACGAAACAAACAGTCCATTCGCAATAAGAAAGAATACAGAAGCTGATAATAAATTAAAAGTAATACTCATTTATTTAATTTTGCTAAGATGAAATCTCACCGCCTTACTATTTTGTTTTCATTTCAAATACGTATTATCCATATTCTTTCGGTATTAAATTTAATTCTACTTGTTAAGCTACCAAATTATATGTGTCCGATTTCAAGGCTTTACATACTGCCGCAGAGACGAATGGTAGTTGAGTGGATACCAAGCTACTGAAATACTATCCCGCTATTGGTGTAGTATGATTCATTATTAGAAGTTTCTTCTTTTGTCCTCATCGTTATAGCAAACGGAGTCGACCTGCCCAATAACGGCAGATTCCTCAAACAGGTAACTTGTGTTATCAGGAGGTAAAAGCAGGTTGGTTTTAGTGCTTTGCCCTTTTTTTTGACATGTATCCCGGTAACTTATCCGCATTTATCCTTTTCTTTCTTCTAAAAATGAAGCATTTCATTGTAATACTTTTTGTAGGGTTTTTGGTGGCCCACCCCTCCAGAGGGCAAACATTGTATCCCTTTTTGAATACAGATTTACCTATTAACCAAAGGGTAGATGACCTAATCGGTCGTCTTACACTCGAAGAAAAGATAGGCCAGCTCCTGTATAACGCACCTGCTATCGACAAACTGGACATTCCCGAGTACAACTGGTGGAATGAGTGCCTCCATGGGGTCGCTAGGGCTGGGCGAGCCACCGTATTCCCGCAAGCCATTGGTATGGCAGCCACTTGGGATACAGATCTGATGTTTCGGGTAGGTGATGCGATCAGTACCGAGGCTAGGGCGAAATTCAATGCTTTCACCAAAGCCGGTTTGCGAGGTCAATATATGGGCTTAACCTTTTGGACACCTAATGTGAATATTTTTCGTGATCCCCGTTGGGGTCGTGGTCAGGAGACGTACGGAGAGGATCCCTACCTGACGGCACGTATAGGGGTAGCTTTTGTCAAAGGCTTACAGGGTGATCACCCAACTTACCTAAAAGCTGCTGGAATGGCCAAGCATTTTGCTGTACACAATGGCCCGGAAGGAATGCGCCATGAGTTTAATGCCGTAGTTAGTCAGAAAGATTTATGGGAAACCTATCTCCCTGCATTCGAAGCATTGGTAACCGAAGCCAAAGTCGAAGGGGTAATGGGTGCTTATAATCGTACGAATGGAGACCCTTGCTGTGCGCACCCCTACCTCATGCAAGACGTTCTGCGTAAGCAATGGAAATTTGATGGTTATTATGTTTCTGATTGTTGGGCGCTTCATGACTTTTATAATGGACATAACGTTAGTGATTCGCCGGCTGGCGCTGCTGCCTTAGCTATCAATACGGGCTGTAATCTGAATTGTGGTGATACGTATCACCATTTAGCGGAATCCATTGCAAGTGGCCTCACTACAGAAGAGGTGCTGGACGATAACTTGCGTAGTCTTCTCCCTACACGCTTTCGCTTAGGTCTTTTTGATCCTTCCGGCAAAAATCCGTACGCTACCATTGGTCCGGAAGTGATTCGGAGTATTGCGCATCAACAACTTGCGCTGGAAGCGGCAACAAAATCAATTGTTCTTCTTAAAAATAAAAACAACTTACTTCCACTAGCGAAAGAAGTACCTACCATTTATGTGACTGGCCCTACGGCGGCCCATATTCAGGCACTACTAGGCAACTATTATGGCTTGAGTGAAAACTTGAGCACCCTTTTGGAAGGTATTACCGGTAAAGTTAGCCCACAAACTTCGGTGCGCTACAGCCAAGGTGCACTGCTAGACGAAGCCAACCGCAACCCCGTTGACTGGTTTTCGGGAACGGCAGGAGAAGCCGAAGTTACCATTGCTTGTCTTGGTATTTCCCAATTAATTGAAGGCGAAGAAGGCGAATCCATCATGTCGAGGCATAAAGGCGATCGGCAGCGAATCCGGTTACCCCAAAACCAAATTGATTTCCTCAAAAAGATACGCGCTAATGCTCAAAAACTAGTCGTCATTATTACTGGTGGAAGTGCGATTTCCATTCCGGAAATATACGAAATGGCCGATGCAGTCATCTGTACCTGGTACCCCGGGGAACGCGGTGGTGAAGCAATTGGCGATATTCTATTCGGCGATGCGATTCCGTCCGGTCGTTTGCCCGTAACAGTGGTGCAATCCATAAACGACTTGCCTCCGTATGACGATTACACTATGGCCAATCGAACCTATCGCTATCTGAACACTACCCCACAGTTCCCTTTCGGATTTGGGCTTTCCTATACTACGTTTGAATACAGTGATATACGCTTGAATACCACCCAAATTCAAAAAGGAGAAAGTGTAAAAGCATCTTTCACTTTAACTAATACCGGCACATACGATGCGGAAGAAGTAGTACAACTGTACATTGCTAACCAGAACCGTCCGAATCAGCCCAAGCGATCCTTAAAAGGATTTAAGCGAATTCACCTGGCAGCAGGCGAAACGAAAGAGGTTACATTTACCGTTTCGCCCAACATGATGACCATTGTTGATGCAAAAGGGAATCGAGCT
>JABSSK010000180.1 GCA_013214265.1 Saprospiraceae bacterium
AGGCCTACTTCTTTGATATTAATCGCTTAAGGTCGGCTATTTGTTCTTGCAACTGATCTATTTTATGCTCGAGCGCCTGATTATTGTCGATGGTCATTTCATCTACAAAAACAGCATTAGCCAGCGACATTCCAAATATACCACCAACCAGTACTACAAAACCAAAATAAAAGCGAGTTGCCCATACCATGATTGGCAACGAAAGATGCTCCGTGATATCAGCAGGTATTTCATTCCAGCCTTCTAAAGTAAACAACTGGAAAATCGAATAAGCTGAAATTAATGGGTCACCAAAATATTCAGGAGCTATATCACCAAAAAAGTGACAAGTGAAAATAGCCAATAAGAAATTGAGAAAAAAGACAGCGGCCAATACAAAAACAGATGCTTTCAATGCCCGTCCCAAACCACTCATCAGTTGTGCCATATTCGGAATAAAGCGAATAAAGCGAATCAGACGTATCAAACGAAACAGCCGCAGAATAATAAGTAATGACGTATCTGGTACGGGAATGAAATTAACCAGTACCGAAGGAATACTAAAAACAACAATGGTGAAATCAAACCGATTCCATCCACTGGCAAAATAACCCTTGGGGCCCCATTTAATCATTTTAACCGCGGCTTCAACCACAAAAAATAGGATGAAGACATGATCGATTATTTCCAAACGAGGATCATTTTCCAAACCCGGAAAATACAGTAGAAAAATAATTATAGCGTTGACCAAAATGGCCAACATCATATTACGTTCCGACAGGAAAAAGCGAGTCAGCATAGCAACGGGTAGCTTGTGATTTTAGGATGTTTAAGGATTCCATTCCAATAGAACGGTACCCTTCGGTTTCTATAAAATAGAAAAATAGAATACGTACCTTTTAATTCAAATGAGCACTTTTATATTTCCAATTGATCTTTTTGTCCAAATCATAATTTTCTAGCCGATTGTGATAGTAATAAAGCAAGTGAAAACTATCGCTTACCACATTACCATTTTTAGTCAATTTCAATGGCTTTTTCAGGTGAAACGTACCCAAACGAGAAATACCATGTTCAATTAATCGATCTGTATCCCATAAGATTTGTTCCGACAGTTTTATTTTGTCTGCTTTCGCCATCATCTGTAATTCCGCTTTGAGTGCATCTACGGTCCATTTCAATTCCTCACGCAAGAGCGAAAACTCTTCTATTGGAAGCCTGAGCACACCATACAGGTCTAGTTTAGGGTTTTCCTTTTTTAGCATATTGAAAGCGGCAAAAGCTACGAGATGGCTACTCAAAACAGTATTATCGCGGTGGTATCTATCCACGATAACGTCGGCCAACTGACGGGTGTATTGCGTTTCTCTTTGCAAATTTTCAGTGACTTGACCATTTACCATAAAATAATCTCTAACATCAATGAGGTTACCATATTGGTCATAGCTATTACCATCATCATCTACCGGATTCCCCATTACATCCATGGGTTGGCCAAAAGAAAGGGTAATATCATTACCTTGGCTAAGTACTTTCCAAGCGAATTGCAGAATCCGCAAAGGCGAAAAGAAATCGTCCTTGGTACGCATGTAGCGCTCGCGCCCCATTCGCTTTAGGTGCTGTTCGATCAGGAAGGGTGCTTCCAGCACAAAGTGGTATCCTAACACTAAGGGTATAATAAATATCTTTTCATCCTTACCCGCTTGATATAACAGTCGTTGTGCTTCAACTGTCGTTCCCAGAAGGCCTAGCTTGAGGTGGGATTCCAGCTTACCAGACCGAGAGCGGGTTCCACCCGGAAAGAAAAGGCTATTGGTGCCACGTCGAATAGACAAAGTGGACATAGCTTTAAGCGTTTCCAAGTAGATGGCATTTTTTTTCCGCCGATCAACCCGGTACGCACCAAGCCTATTCATAAAATAGGCAGTATAACCCGTATTGTACAGGTTTAAGCCTGCTCCGTACGAAGATGACGGGAGTCCAACTACTGCATCCAATGCATAACCGATCAGGATGGAATCCAAATTAGAAAAATGAGTGGGAACGACAACTACGGTTCCTTTTTCGAAAAGATTGCGCAATTTTTCTACCTCGCCTCTAACAATCAGTTTTTCGTAAAGTCTTTTTCGTGCACCACGCGCACGCCAAAAACCACGCTGCTTGGCTTGAAGTAACCGATTAAAAAAGAAAGTCAAAAAACGTCGGGCAAAGAGAAAGGCCTTAATTCTGAACGTGCCTACAATTTCTTCTGAGTATCTGTGAATAATTTTTTGTAGGATCTCGGCATTACTCTTTAGTGCAAACGCTTCCGGTTGATCCAGCGACCGCCGAACCAGTTGGTTCTTGATTCGTCGCCAGAACTGCTTTTCATTCGGTGGATCTACCTTCCAAGGTTCTTCCTTTACCCGTATGCGCTCTTGATAGATCGTACGAGACAGAATATCTTCAATTTGGTTGGGCTTTTCACGTGTAATTCGATCCAGGGTATAAGCATCAATTTCCTGAATAAAAGCTTTACGGTCCTCACTCAATTTAAAAATGGGCCATTGTTCCAGTTCGGGTAGAACTTGAGGATAAACCGTTTTAGGGTTTCTTACTGAATGTCGGCTTTTTTTATAATTCATTATCCACCACTTTAATTAGGTATCTTACTCCTCTGCTCGTACCCTGACCTCCTCAATAAAGGATAAAATCTCCTTGCGACCAATACCTTTTTCGGAAGAAGTTAAGAACTGCTGGGGTAAAGGCTCCCAATATTTGGACAGTTCTGCTCTTATTTCGGTCAGATTCTCCTCTAATTGGGCTGGTTTTAGCCGGTCTGTTTTTGTGTAAACAATAACAAATGGAATATGCATTTCACCTAACCAATTCATAAACTCAATATCGATATTTTGGGGCGGAATCATGGAATCAACCAACACAAATGCGCATTGCATCTGCAAACGTTTGACAAGATAGTCTTGGATCATTTTTTCCCATTCCTTGCGCTTGGTCTTTGATATTTTTGCGTAGCCATAACCTGGGAGATCTACCAAATGCCACTGGTGGTTTATCAAAAAGTAGTTGATCAACTGTGTTTTTCCAGGCTTTTTGGAGGTGTGCGCTAAGTCCTTCTTACCCGATAGCATGTTAATGAGACTAGATTTTCCTACATTTGACCGCCCAATAAATGCGAATTCCGGTCGGTCATCTTTCGGACATCCGTTCACTTTGGGAAAACTACCCCTGAATTCTGTATGGTGTACGTCCATTTTGGTTATGGTTTTACTAAGGCTTACGCCAAAAGTAACAATAAAACATCTATCCCGTTTTAACCCGTATGATAAGCTCAATTTGAAATCCAAATAAAATGCGTCCAACGTTCTGTTTAATTATAGCGCTACTCTCTCAAATCCATTTGCAAGGCCAGATTCAATTTGGCATAAAAGCAGGCATGTCAACGACTGATATTTCAGTGAATGAACTTGATATCCTTCAGGACGGCGGCGGTGACCGCCTACGAGTTGCTTTAGCAGATGCCCGCTATGGCGTTCATGCCGGTGTAATATTGCGTATCCCACTGGGCAGCACTTTTCTGCTGCAACCAGAATTAGTCTTTAATTCGAACTCAGTAGATTTTGATGTCTCTGATCTGAATCAATCCGGAACCACGGGCCAGATTTTAAATGAAAAGTATCAATATTTGGATATCCCATTGCTGCTGGGAGCCCGATTAGGACCTTTCCGAATTATGGCCGGACCCGAAGGACGGGTATTCATTAATAGTGCTTCCGACCTTTTCCAGTTCGATAATTATGAACAAACATTCGATGATCTTACCGTGAGTTATCTGGCTGGTATTGGGCTCGACCTTTGGAACCTTACCCTGGACATTCGCTACGAGGGCAACCTCGACAAATTTGGTAACCATCTTACCTTTGGAGGTCAGCAATACGAATTCAACCAATCAGAAACACGCTGGATTTTTTCATTAGGTGTATTTTTGGGTGGGAAATAATATGACCAACCCACCTCGTTCCCGTTGGCATGCCTGTAGAGTTACTTATTTTCTCCATTTTAACTCCAGTCATACAACCAATTTATAATTCAATACCTCTTTAAAACATCAAAACGGTATAGTGACTGATGCCTATTACTACAACTCGAATGACCGAACAGGAACTGATCGACGCATGCCTCGCTCGGGACAGGCTTGCCCAACGTGAGTTATACAACCGGTACAAGAATGCTATGTACACCCTTGCCTATCGGGTAATGAATGATACAGAGCTTGCACAAGATGTCTTGCAGGAAGGTTTCGTTAAAGTGTTTCGCAACCTGCATAAATTTAGGAAGCAGTCAACACTGGGTGCATGGATCAAAACGATCGTCATACGAACAGCTTTGAGTAAAATCAAACGCATGCCTCGCTTTGAAGAAATTCAAGAACACCAATACGGCAGTTATGTTGATTGGGGGGATCATATTCACGTGGATTATCTAGAGAAAGCTATCCAGAGCCTGCCGGAAGGGTACCGCATGGTTTTTGTATTGATTGAAGTGGAGGGCTATAGCCATAAGGAAGTAGCAGATTTACTTGGTATTTCTGTGGGGACCTCCAAGTCCCAGCTATTCTACGCAAAGAAAAAATTACGTCAGCTTATAAACCGAGTATCCTGATGATTGAAGAAAGGAATAAGGAAACATTGGCCCGAGCCATTGCTGCGTTACCTGAGCAAAGCGCTCCCAATTCCATCTGGGCCTCAATCGATGCTGATCTGCTGGAATTAGAGCAATTCGATCAGATCACTACCGCCGCTAAAAATCTGCCAACAAGGTTTGCACCGGCAGGTGCGTGGCAAAACATAACTGCTGATCTCGACAACCCACTTTCAGCTAAAATCCGCAGTTTATTAAGTCGATCAAACAGACGATGGGTTGCTGCTGCCGCTTTCATTTTACTTACAGCTGGCTGGCTCATTCAGGAATTTACCTTTACACCTGATTTGCCTGTCACCGTTTATCAGGAAGGTGAAGATGCCAGTTTACTCGTTTCCGACTGGGATACGCAAGAGGAATTGATTGCAGAAGTCATTTCTCTATACCGAGCACGACTAGCATCCGGACAGCTACACTCTGATCGGGAATGGCTTGCCGAATTGCTAGAACTCAATGAAGCCCGCGACGAGCTGAAGCATGCAATGGATCGACTGGGGCGCGATGCTCAGATGATCCATCAATTAGCGTCGATTGAAAGAGAACGCGCATCAATACTAAAAAAAATGGCACAACAAATTTAGTATGAGTTTCTTACATCATTTAGTACAATGTGTTGGCCTGCTGGCCTTTTTGGGGCTCACAACGCCCCTAGGTGCACAAGAAATGATCCAGGTAGCTTCCAAAAGGATCGATAAAACTTTTGGGTTCAATGATGGGTACGAACTCAATATTGAAGGCGAAAGAGCAGAAGTATATATTGAAGCGGCTGAAGGTAATGAAATAAAAGTACAGCTCGAGCTTACGGCACGACATCCCGATCAAACAATTGCTCGACGAGATCTTGGGTATGTACAATACTTGGTGAGGCGTGTAAAAAATAAGATCTATTTACGGAACTACTTAAAAGTGCCTGAAAACGCGCCAGATGCCGAATCACAAATAAAAGCTATCTATCGTATTCAGGTCCCGCCCAATTGTCCGGTGTATACCAAGAACAATTACGGCCTTATTGAAGCCAGCAGACTAACTAACTCCATCCGTGTCAATAGTAACTTTAGTCAGATTGGGTTGCGCGAAGTTGGCGGTATGATTGATGTACAAAGTCGCTTCGGCGATATTATGGGCCAGTCATTGAACGGGAACGTGAGTATTAATGCCACCCGCTCAGATATCACCCTTAAAGATATGCGTGGTAGTTATGATATTAACGCCCATTATGGAGTCGTCAATTTATTTCCGGTAGAAGGTCTGCTCGACCTTCGCCTGATCGCCAACAAATCAGAAGTGTATTTACACAATGTTGATCTGGAAACCTTTAGCTATGAGTTGAGTGCTAAAAATGGGGATATCCGTTATCCTGAAAATGAAACCTTTGTACTCGAAGAACCCGAAGTAGGTTTACAAAAAGTTCAATTCAAGCCCAGTAGTGAATATTATCCTAACATTAGTGTGAAAATCACCTTCGGCAACCTCAATTTAAGCAAAAACTAGGCTTAGTATATTTCCCAGTTATTTAGTGCTTATCAATACATTTGAAAAGTACTTATTTGTATTCCCCTGCATGTAAGTGTTTTTTATATTTATGAAATAAAAATTATTTTTTCAGATCATTACTAGCAACCCATAGTATAATTTTTCGTATATTTGTTATGTCAGTCGACAATAACTATTCTTTTCTCGTTCTTTCCAACACAGATAGTTCCAACCATTTATCAAGTTCGATTTAATCGTCATTTATGACGTTACCCTCTATTGGGTCATATATCCATTACGATAGAAACCTTTGTTCTAAACTTCAATACGTACTCGAACACTATAATTATTAATGATTAAAAAAGCCCCCGAACAATTATAATCCCGTAACATTATCCATCCACTTTTGCATGGACCCCGCAGGCTTCGCCAGCGGGGCTATTTTTTTTGTACCAGATCCGTAGCCATCATTTCTAGTTTTGTTCCCACCCCATGGTGCGATCGACCGCTTTTTTCCACCCTCGGTATAATTCGTTTCTGTCACCTGCATCCATAACTGGATCAAATGTTATACCCTCGGATTGATGACTCTTGATTTGATCAATAGTCCAGTATCCTACTGCCAGTCCAGCCAGATAAGCTGCACCTAAAGCGGTGGTTTCAAGAATGGCAGGACGCTCCACAGGTACTCCTAGTATATCAGCTTGAAACTGCATTAGTAAATTATTGGCACTAGCACCTCCATCTACCCGTAGCAACTGCAAAGGGGAACCTGCGTCTTGTCCCATAGCGTCCAGTACATCTCGAGTTTGGTAGGCTAAAGATTCCAGGGTAGCTCGAATAAGATGGGCTTTCGTAGTCCCGCGCGTAAGTCCAAATATGGCTCCTCGCGCATACATGTCCCAATAAGGAGCTCCCAAACCAGCAAATGCTGGAACGACATATACGCCATCCGGATGAGGGACTTTCATAGCATAAAATTCAGAATCAGGCGCCTCGTCAATAATTTTTAAGGCGTCACGGAGCCACTGAATAGCAGCACCCGCAATGATCACCCTGCCCTCCAGCGCGTAATGGACCTCCTCCCCTATTTTCCAAGCTACAGTTGGCAGTAACCCATTAGTGGAATGGATGGGTTCTGTCCCTGTGTTCATAAGCATAAAACATCCGGTACCATAGGTGTTTTTAGCCATGCCTTGTTCAAAACACATCTGCCCAAAAAGGGCAGCCTGCTGATCACCCGCGATACCAGCAATAGGAATAGGTGCACCAAAATAATGATCCACCGTATGGCCATATACTTCACTAGAAGAACGAACCGAAGGCAAAATAGCTTTCGGAATGTTCAACAGAGACAATAAATCTTCATCCCAATCCATGGTATGGATATTGAACAATAGGGTTCGTGAAGCATTGGTTACGTCGGTAATGTGCAATGCACCTTCTGTAAGTTTCCATATTAGCCAAGAATCCATAGTGCCAAATAACAAGTGTCCGTCTTCAGCTAATTGTCGAGCACCTTCTACATGATCTAGAATCCATTTTACTTTAGTCCCCGAAAAATAGGCATCAATAACCAGTCCCGTTGTTTTACGAATATAGTCTTCATGCCCCTTTTCTTTTAGTTCTGTACAAAGGGAAGCTGTCCGCCTGTCTTGCCATACTACAGCATTATAGATCGGTACACCCGTTCGTTTATCCCAGATTAGCGTCGTTTCACGCTGATTGGTGATCCCTATACCCTTAATTTGCTTTGGCTCAATATTTTGGGTTTTCATCATTTTTTGGGCAACCGTAATCTGAGTATTCCAAATATCATGCGGATCGTGTTCCACCCACCCCGGCTTAGGGAAAATTTGGGGAAACTCCTGTTGTTCAATAGCTTTGATCTGTCCGTTTTGGTCAAAAAGAATCGCTCTGGAAGAGGTTGTGCCCTGATCGAGGGCAAGGATGTATGTTTGCATAGCGTATTTACGTACCTTTTATTAAACTTATCTATGGTAAGTGTTATTCTAATACAGTTGTCTTTACCAACAGCCAAACAGGATGTCATCTGACAAAGTCCTTGCATACCAAAAGGATAATGCACCGTTGACATGCCCTAAATATAAATGTAACAAAACGATTAACAAAACGATATTCTGCCTACATGGAGATAAAGAAAATTCCCTTTCAGAAAATACCACAGCTTTCAGCCAAAGATGTCGCTTACGCTACCCAGCACGAAAACCTACGTCCATTTTATCAGTACGATGCCACGCTGGAATCCTTTTCCCAAGTTATTGCCGACAAAACAAAAGACCCTATACAACGGGATGTTCTGACTGATGCACTGACCGAACAGTATAAATCCTTGCCTACTTCAGATATTGTTTTACATCAAATCGAAAAACTGAGATCTGACCGTACATTCACCGTTACTACTGCGCATCAACCCGGCCTCTTTACAGGTCCACTATACTATATCTTCAAGATAATCTCTACCCTCAACCTAGCGGATCAATTAAATCAAGCCTACCCTAATTACCAGTTTGTTCCCATATTCATTAGCGGATCTGAGGACCATGATTTCGAGGAAATAAACCATACTCGCCTTTTTGGAAAAACCATAACCTGGGAAAATGAAGAACGTGGGGCGGTGGGCCATATGAAGACCAATTCATTAGCACCCGTTCTCGATGAGTTAAAGATGATTCTTGGCGATTCAGATGACGGCCAGCGGTGCTTTAATCTAATCCATCAGGCATATACTGAAAACGACACCTACGGGCCGGCCGCTATTCAGCTGGTTGACAGCCTCTTCAAGCCGTACGGATTGGTTGTTGTCAATATGGATTCCCCTGCTTTAAAGCGGATTTTTATCCCACATATAAAAAAGGAGATTTTTGAACAACCTTCCCAAAGGCTAGTTAATCAAGTACAGACAGAACTGGAAAAAGCTGGCTTTGGTGGTCAGACTCCTGCGCGCAAGATTAACTTCTTTTACCTACAGGATC
>JABSSK010000181.1 GCA_013214265.1 Saprospiraceae bacterium
GCCAATACCTTTATTTCATCCCTGGAACATCAAAAAGCTGAAATAATTGTCAGCCTTCGAGAACTCAACGACCCACGCTTAGCCATGCTAGCAGGTCTAGTCACAAATGCAGGTAGCACCATTCTGCATCACTCTGCCATGTTTTCCCTCGAAATTATGTCTAAAATCGAAGATAAAATAACGGTCACAAAGCCAATTAAAATTGAATGTCCTCTCCTCGAAAGTAAATCATTTAACAATACAATTTACCATTTATTCAAAGCCGGTAGTGCTGGGATACGAACTACATCTACACCGGGTATGATTGAATGGAAACGCAACCCTTACCCCGCTCCTCAGATTCATCGGATAAATAAAAAAAGATACCTGTCGGCTGAGATTGATCATGCAGGAACGTACAGTTTCGGGCATGCAATTTCAACTCGTCTGAATAATATAATGCTGAGTGTGAGAGCATTCGGTCCTTTTGATAACATGCAAGAGGGCCGAGCATTCATAATGCTCGATCATTTGAATAGCACTATTCAATTGCATCCGCAAGGCCAAGCCTCTTTTTCAGGGTTTAATCTACCTCAGGGCCGAACGGGGTGGCTGATTGTTACCGGATGGCATGACAACCAGTATTTTTTAGGTATCCGTAGATTAGCGCCTATAGCTAACCGAATTGAACAAATAGAGCTTAGGCCGGTGTCAGCAGCCAAAATGGAACACGCTATCAAGAATATGCTGTGTTAAAAAAAAGTGGGGATAAAGTCCCCACTGTGCTGAGATAGCGAAATTAAGTGCCCACTTTACTGGGTCAGCTATCCGAAAGAAATCCTAGATGTTATGCACGTTTATAGCCTAAAGGTAACAATAAATACCCAAGAAACATTGAAATCTTAGAAATTCTCTCCTTCATCTGAAAAATCATTAGTTCGAAAATTAATTTATGAAACTCTTTGAGGAACACATTTCCATGGTCAGTTATTTCTGATGCAGCCTCTAGGAAGACATCTAAGTGGATTCGTGTTACATTTCAAGAAAAGGAATTCACGGATTAAGAACGGAAATAGGTTAAAATAAACAGCAGTTATTTACATTTAATCCTTGATCATCCAAACAAAAAACCACCAGTTGGGATACTGGTGGCCTATTGGTTTACTTTTCTTGTCTTAATAATGTTAGCTCTGTTTCCCGTTTTTCCTAGCTGCATTTATGCAAACCTCTGTGGAAACATTAGGTTGCGTTTCACAGGAATCCTTTTTTAGTTGTTCGCTTTTCTGAATTTTATCCGGAACGCAACCTGGCCTTTCTTTCTGTTCTCCTGAGCGCAGTGGTCCAATGGTAATGGCAAGAAATAATCCGCCTACAGCGAGGAGTGATGTTGATTTTTTCATATTAGATTTTTTGTCGAGTGATTAAAGAATTTATCTGTTTGATACAGTTCTGAAGTAAATGATGTAACTGAAGGCATAACGCAAATTAGTGTAATTCATAACGAGGAATCGGCGTAAAACTTGTTTTGGTCAGATGAAATGCGGTCAAACCCCTAACCTTAACAGCAATTTGTCATCTGGATAGCCAAAGCTATGTGGATACACCAAAAATAGTTTAGGGGTACAGGTCATGTATGTACGATTGTCGACACATATTAACAAATCATACATTCACCTAAATAACCCAAAATCATGAAACGGTTTATCTTTTTTTATTTGTTTTTAATCATACAACTAAGCGTATATGGTCAGCGCCGACGAGTCGTTACCAGACCTTTAAGTCCGGTAGTCCATTCTACTGAACAAGCAGCTTCTGATCAGGTCTTATATATGCCATTGCAGGCGCTAAAAATGGCCATTCCATTAGAAACACATGAGCACAACCATGACCATGGAAACCATACGACTGTTTCAGTTACAAGTATGCGTACACGGACCGCTCGGAATCTACCTAAACCATCAGCCCTTTGGAACCACCCATCTTATGTAAATAGTGTTAATCGTTTGGTAGGTTAAGGCTCCGGGAATCAACCCATGCGGATGCGCTCAAGCAACATTTGTGGTGCACCCGTTGTTGAAGCCAGCTTAGAATCAGTGTATGCATCTATAAAGCCTAGAATTCCTATGTATCTTCCTTATCGTCATGATGATGTTACCCTATGGCAGGGGTTCTACTATAACAGTGGAAAACACCATGGCTCCATTGATTACGGACGATCTCAAGTGAATACTGGTAGTGATCCTACTTTTGGTATCTATTCCATTGCCGATGGTAAAGTCGTTGATGTAGGCTATACTCATGGAGGTGGAAATTATGTTACCATTGAACATACCTCACCGGATGGACACAAATTCCGTTCATCATACTTGCACCTTCGCAACGGTTTTACACACGATCTGAACAAAGCCAAGCAAACTACCGATCAAGGTAAATATCGTAAGTATGTATTCCAATCAAACCCATCAGTAAACAGTTGGGGAACCAATAGCCAGAAGATAAAAGTAGCCAAGGGACAATACGTTAAAGCTGGTCAATTTTTAGCCTGGGCCGGTAATACCGGAGCTGGTGGCATAAAAATGGTTCTGGATAATGATGGAAATATCATGCCCAGTTTTACAAAGCATAAAAATGTACACCTTCATTTCACCTTATTTTACTGGAGCACCAGCAAAAATAAATGGATTAACATCGACCCTTATGGTGTATATAACAAAGCATCAAATATAAGTTGTTATGATCTTATTAAAGCATCCCCTTATGCTCGACTGTGGGCACCATTTTTCCCAAGTTTTCATAATTTACCTCTGAATTTGATCAATACCTACTGGGGATACTATACCGGAATGGGCAATAAGTTACAGACCATCAGTATTGACCGAAACAGCCAGGGGAAGCTATTGGCCTCAGGCTCATTCCAGCGAAATATTCCAGGAGGGTGGTACGCTCGTTTTTATATGGACGCCAACCAGTATCAGCAATATTTCAATACGTATGCTAGTAAAGGTTTTCGTCCACGGCAAATGCAAGTAAGTAACGACAGTCAGGGAAAACCAAGATTCTCCGTTGTCTGGGAAAAAAATAAAAGTGGCGAGCAATACTATGCATTTCACAATCAAACTGATGCAGGCTTTAATGCTGTATGGAATTCATATGTGACATCGAAAAAATACCATATGCAAGAACACGTGACTTATAAAGTCAACGGAAAAAGATATCATGCAGGGGTATTTGTCAGAAAAAGCAACAATGGATTCTATATGTATTATGGGCTAAATAGTTCAGTGTTCAACAACAAATTCACTAGCCTATATGCAAAGTGGCAGTTGCACAGTATCCATGTAAATGGCCCTTCTGTAGGTGGTGTTTGGCTTCCAAAGAAAGGGCAATACGCAGCATATTATGGTTTGACAGCTGAAGGTTATCAGGCAAAGTTCAACCAATTGAGCACTCAAGGTATGCGCCTACATAAAATTCAATCCTATAATAATAGTACCCGTTTCGCCGCAATCTGGGTCAAATAATCAATCGAAAAGATTAAGTGCTTCCCTGATGCCGAACCGTTTTCAGGGAAGCCTTTTACATCAGATTAAAGCACGGCCCTGCTGCTCAACTATATTGGGTAAGTAATCTAAAGAATTGTAGAAATTATTAATATACGTTTTAATCAACTTCTTGTTGTGCTTTTGTAAGTGAATACATTTGTCCACTACGTCCAATAATTGCCCCTTTATGGAGATAAAAAAGGATATATTTTCGTTGAGTATCTCGTCTCCTACCGCGTACCCCAAAAAGTAACGATCTGTTATAGATTTTAATCCTAGCTCAAATTGTGGCCGGGCATAATCCGTAGCTACCAATCCAGAGAAGTCAAAATCATAAGGTACTAAGAAAGCACCTTCCCCTCTATTGGGTTTCATTATCTTCACATTGTGACTTGTTTTACTATTCCAGTCTTCATTACCAATCATATATTGAAAAAGGGCCTGACGATTTTCGTTTACCAGGTCATATGAATCAGAGGACATATTATAAAAATCTTTGAATTTAGAGGCTTGGATACGCTCCTCCAGTTGGTGGTTAGGTTCCAAAATAAACCCAAACCGAATTAGTTTTTTTCCAGATATGGTATCCACATAATTGATCTTTAACAATTGGACACGATAGCTACTATCACTAATTTGATTATACAGCTTATATACTAAGTATTCCTTGATCAAGTTACTGTTTCCAGTAAATTTGGCATTTGAGCAATGGGTTACCAGCTTAAATTTATCGTAATAGGCCCAGCCATGACGATGCAATTCTGATTTACTAAAATTTAATTTCAGAGGGGGGAAATCACAGCGAGACCGACGATATCGACCTCGAGCCCTTACCTTTAATTTCAATGATATCTTCTCCCCATCTGACCCAATAAAAGAAAAAGAGCCATGGTAGTAGTTGTTGGTTCTACGGCCTTCTAAAACAGAATCAAGAGGCATATTAATAGTTACTTCGGTGGGGGTTTCTCCATAAAGAACATCAAATAACCCTAGCGTATTATTCTCCTGAGTAAATGCATAGGTAAATCCTAAGCTGACCAGTAAGAAACAATTCGCCCATAATCTTATAATCCTCATTTTCTGTATTTTTTTTGCGATATTCGATAAGTTGATGTTTCTCAAATGCTGCGTCCACTTAGATAGACGAGTTATACAGATCGCTCGAAAAACAAATATTATTTAACATTACCCTCGACAAAATCAGGTTTTCTATCTATCAATTTTTCAGGAAAATCCAGATATGCGGATATTCAACTGGTCAGCAGCAGAAGAGAAACTTGCCCAATAATGCTTTATGTTCCGGAATAAACGTAGAATTAGATACATTTATCATCTACTTCGTAAAATAATTGCTAGAGACTTATATGAATGAGAGAAGAATAATGATTAAGCGGATTGGGATTGCAGTAATAAGTGCACTAACATTAACAACTTGTGCTGTCCAGGCGCCAACATTATCCTATGATGAGATACCGTTCACGGAACGACCTAAGAATATCATTTTAATGATTGGTGATGGTATGGGGTTATCTCAGGTTAGTGCCGCCATGTATGCTAATCGCAACCGTCTTAATCTTGAATATTTTCCAGTGATTGGCTTCCACAAACCATATGCATTCAATGATTTAGTTACGGATTCTGCTGCAGGTGCTACCGCTTTTGCCTGTGGAGTTAAGACCTATAATTCAGCAATCGGCATGAATCGCGACACCATGCCTGTTCCCAGTATTTTAGAAGAGGCCGAAGCACGAGGTTTGGCAACTGGACTTATTGCTACCGCTACCATTGTACACGCTACCCCTGCCGCTTTTATTGCACATGAGGAACTCAGGGTACACTATGAAGATATTGCCGCGGACATGCTAGATGTCGATGTAGATCTATTGATTGGTGGTGGAAAAAGGTACTTCGATCGTCGGGATAGTGACAATAGAGATTTAGTTCGTGCATTCAAAAACAAAGGGTATCAAGTGTATACATACATGGATCGAGATCTCAACCAAGTACCATTTAACACCAAGCGAAACCTAGTTTATTTTACCGCTGACAAGCATCCAGTACCCGTGGCAGCGGGTAGAGATTACCTATCATTTGCGGCCCGCTTCTCTCCTTACTTCTTAGAACAAAGAAGTGAGGAAGGATTTTTTCTCATGATAGAAGGCTCTCAAATTGACTGGATGTGCCACAGTAATGATTACAGTGAATATTACAGTAGAACGCCCAGGAATAGAAGCACCCATCCAAATTACCCTCACTAGAGGGGAAATTAATGTTCCTAATGTACCTTATGCAGGGCTAATAGGTACCAATGCAGATATCGCATATGTCAACTTATCAACCTTTACTCAACGAGCTGGCAGAAATGTAGGGAATGCGATTCGTAAGATGAAGATTGAAAACCCCCAAATACAAGGCATCGTTCTGGACTTGCGTGGTAATGGTGGTGGACTTCTCTCCGAAGCCGTGAATCTGAGTAATTTATTCATTGGCCGGGATGAAATCGTTGTAACAACTAAGGGAAAAATGAAAGAATGGGACCGGTCTTTCAAAACTCGTAATGCGTCATTAGACGAAGAATTACCTTTAGTTGTTCTGATTAATGACCGTTCTGCATCTGCTTCTGAGATTGTCAGTGGTGTTATACAAGACTACGACCGAGGTGTTTTAGTTGGCCAACGATCTTATGGGAAAGGATTAGTACAGAATACTAAGGATATTGGGTATAATGCTAAAATAAAACTAACTACTGCTAAATATTATATACCTAGTGGCCGCTGCATTCAAAGTGTTGAATATGAGAATGGCGAACCTGTTGATATTCCTGATTACAAGCGAGCCATTTTTAAAACCAGAAACGGACGAGATGTGTTGGATGGCGGTGGTGTTGCACCAGATGTAAAACTGGACAGAAAAGATAATGATCCTATCATTCAATCTTTAGTCCAAAACAATCTGATATTCGACTTCGTAACTGAATATGCAAACAGTATAACAATTCCCGATACGGTAATCGATCTTCAATTTGATGATTATAGCGCCTTCCTAACCTTTATTGCTGACAAAAGTGTGCAATATGAAACCCAAACGGAAAAACTAATGGACAACCTGTCTGACGCAGCAAAAGAAGAAGGCTACGACATAAATAGTCAGTTGTCTGAACTCGAAAGACAAATCAAAACTAAACAAATGGCCATTATAAAAGCCAAAGAAGATGTAATCATTGATTTAATTGAAAAAGAATTAGCTGGCCGCTACTTTTATCAGGAAGGAAAAGTACGTATTGGTTTACGTAATGATGCCGAGGTACAAGAGGCCATCAAACTTTTAAAAAACCAAGAGGCTTATCAAAATATACTTAACAATTAAAAAAGAGCCGACCTGATAACAGGTCGGCTCTTTTTTATTCAACCCCCCAAGAGGTACCTTCTTTACCATCTTTCAGGACTACCTTTAACTCATTCAAAGTATCACGAATCTTATCTGCTGTGCCCCAATCTTTATTGGCCCTTGCCTGAGCCCTCAGTTCAATTACCATTTTCATGACACCGTCTAATACCTCAAACTCATCATTCCCACCGGCAGATACCAACTCGTTTTCAAGAGCAAACACATCTTGAATAAAAACGGTAAATGTTTCCTGTAGTCTTTGAAAAGTAGATGGAGTCAACCCTTCCATAGTTAGTTGCCCACCCTTAAAACTATTAATCTTAGTGACCAGTTCAAAAAGTACAGCTAGCGCTTTAGGTGTATTAAAGTCGTCATTCATTTCATAGGTAACCCGATCTAAAAGTCCGTTGATATCTTGATCAAGCGCTCCTGATTGATGATTACCAGTAAAACGCATTTCTTGCAACACCTGATTAGCTTCCATCAATCGACGGTACCCTTTTTCTGCTGCAGCCAATGCTTCATTCGTCAAATCAAGCGTACTTCGGTAATGGGACTGTAGCATGAAAAATTTAACCACCATTGGGCTATATCCCTTGCTTACATGTGGGCTATCGCCTGTAAATAATTGCGTAGGCGTAATTGTATTTCCGTCACTCTTTGACATCTTACGGCCATTCATCAATAGCATATTGGTATGCAACCAGTACCTTGCTCCAGCATGATTACAAGAACCCACATTCTGAGCAATCTCATTTTCATGATGCGGGAATTTTAAATCATTTCCTCCACCGTGGATATCGAATGTTTCCCCCAGATATTTGGTACTCATTGCTGAACATTCCAAATGCCACCCAGGAAAGCCATCTGACCATGGTGATGACCACCGCATCAAATGAGATGGGGCTGCTTTCATCCAAATAGCAAAATCAGCAGGGTGCTTTTTTTCACTTTGGTTTTTCAGATCATCGCGGGATTCTGCCATCAGCTCGTCCACTTTACGTCCTGATAGCTTTCCATACGCATCTTTCTGTTCTATGAATTTTAAAGTATCAAAATAAACAGAACCGTTTACTTCATAAGCAAAGCCATTATCTATAATATCCTGAACCATTTTTATCTGCTCCGGTATATGCCCTGTAGCTCGAGGTTCAATACTTGGTCGAAGGGTATTAAAAACGCGCATCATATCGTGGAAACCATTGGCGTATTTCTGAGCAATTTCCATAGGCTCTAAAGCTTCAAGACGAGCTTTTTTGGAAATTTTGTCCTCTGCATCCACATCATCGCTATCGCCTTCAAGATGCCCAACATCAGTTATATTTCGTACATAACGCACCTGAAACCCTTGATGCATCAAATAGCGATAGATCACATCAAAGCTCACAAATGTTCTACAGTTTCCTAAGTGAACATCACTGTAAACGGTAGGGCCACACACATACATGCCCACTCTGCCTTCAGTTAAGGGTTTAAAAACTTCTTTTTCACGGGTAAGGCTGTTATACAGCGTAAGTTCACTTGCCATGTTTTGTTTATTTGTTTACCCAACTGGATTTGGGTTGATCTAGTTCCGTTAAGCTGAAAAAGCTTACTTTTTCTTAAAACTTTCGCAAAAATAAAAACCAAACTGATGAAATATACCATCAGCAGGCATATCCTTACTATTTAGGCATAGATATCTTGGCTACCACCGGATAATGGTCGCTGAACGTTTTTTCTCCAACAAAATTGGATTTAACATCTATTGATGGTCCAGCAAACACATAATCAATACGAAGACTAGGTAAATGACCAGCATAAGTTATTCCCAAACCGCGACCACTAGCTTTAAAAGCATCTTGCATACCCTTTCTAATCAGGTGATATGTGTTAGATTGAGGAACATCATTAAGGTCACCACCTAGAATGAATGGTAGGGTTTGTGCTTTAACTAATTGGTTAATACGCTGGCCTTGGTCAGTCCTAATTAGTGCAGCATTTTTATATCCTTCCAACATGGACCAGAACGTACGAATAGTACGTGCTAAAGAAAATGTAGATGATTCATGCACAATCTGATCCGCTAAACCTGAAATTCGATTGGACTGCAAGTGAAAACTGTAAACAGCAAGTGGGCCATATGGTGTTTGAACGGTTCCCCACAAAATTCCATTGGCATTATTTGTGAAATATTCATACCCAGTATCTTCCAAAGGATACTTACTGATAATTCCCAAACTTTTTGCTGCGGACAT